>NZ_JBCGFB010000019.1:0-73153 GCF_038752175.1 Nocardia sp. No.11
CGCCGCCCCGGCCGGGGCGCCCGAGGCGACCCGGCGCGGCAGTTCGGTGCCCGCGAAGTAGACGGCCAGCCAGATTCCCGTCAGGACGACCACCCCGACACCGTGCCCACCGCCGCCGGGCAACAGCGCTCGCACCGCGACCACCGCGCCCAGCACCGTCACCAGCACGTGCAGACCGAGCCGCAGCGTGGTGACCACCGGGGTCAGGGGGGACGAGTGCACCCGACCAGCTTATGTGCGGCAACCGGCCCGGCATCCATCGAAAGGTGTAAACACGGGCAGTCCTTGGATGGAGCGCGTTTCGTGCGCCGGTGCGATGGCGTGGCGGTCGTGCGCGACGAGAGTGGAGGCATGTTCGTCGCACTCCGAGATCTCCGGGCCGCCCGCGGCCGCTTCCTGCTGATCACCACCGTCGTCCTGCTGGTGGCGGTGCTGGTCAGTTTTCTGAGTGGGCTCACCGCCGGGCTGGCGCACCAGAACATCTCCGCGGTCCAGGGCCTGCGCGCCGACCAGGTGGTGTTCGCCGAGACCGGCGCCGATCCGTCCTTCGACTCGTCGGTGCTCACCGAGGAGCAGATCGCGCGGTGGCGGTCGACGGGCGGGATCGAGGTCACCCCGGTCGGCATCTCCCGGACCCGCGCCGAACACGTGGGCGCGAGCCCCGAGCAGGTCGCGCTGTTCGGCGGCGACCCCGCGGCGTTCAGCAATCACCCTGCTACCGCACCGGGAGCGGTGGTGCTGAGCTCGGGCGCGGCCCGCGCACTGGCCGCGGGCACCGGCGACACCGTGGTGCTGGCAGGCCACGAGTTCACCGTCGCCGACGTCGCCGGCGACGAGTGGTACAGCCACACCCCGGTGATCTGGACGAGCCTGGCGGACTGGCAGGCGGCCAGCCCTCGCGCGGGCGCGGCCACCGTGCTCGCCGTGCTCGGCGACGCCCCGCGCGACGATCTCGACGCCGAAGCCGGAACGCGCACGCTGCCCGCCGCGAACGCCGTCGAGGCGATCGGCTCCTACCAGGCCGAGAACAGCTCGCTGACGCTGATGACGGTGCTGCTGTTCGCCATCTCCGCGCTGGTGATCGGGGCCTTCTTCACCGTGTGGACGGTGCAGCGCCAACCCGACATCGCCACCTTGAAGGCGCTCGGCGCGACCACCGGTTCGCTGGCGCTCGACGCGCTGGCGCAGGCGGCGATCGTGCTGGTCACCGGTGTCGCGATCGGGCTCGGCAGCACCGCGGTGGCCTCCCTGTTCCTCGGTGACGCCATGCCGTTCGTGCTGTCGCTGTCGACGACCCTGGTGCCCGCGCTGGCCCTGATCGCGCTCGGCCTCGTCGGCGCCGCGGTCGCGCTGCGCTTCCTGTTCACCACCGATCCCCTGACCGCGCTCGGCGCGACCCGCTGAAGGACCCCACCATGGCACTGACCCTCACCGACGTCACTCTCACCTACCCCGACGGCACGGGCAGGCTCACCGCGCTCGACCGGGTGAACCTGCACGTCCCCGGCGGCACCATCGCCGCCGTCACCGGCCCGTCCGGCTCGGGCAAGTCCAGCCTGCTCGCGGTGGCGGCGACGCTGATCCGGCCCGACACGGGCACCGTCGTCCTCGCGACCGACACCGGCAGTACCGATCTCGCGACGCTGAGCAGGCGGGCCGCGTCCACCGTCCGCCGCACCCAGATGGGCATCGTCTTCCAGCAGCCCAATCTCATCCCCGCGCTGACCGCCCTGGAACAGCTGGAGGTCACCGCGCATCTCGGCGGCAAGCGGCGCAGCGGCCGGGGTGAAACCAGGTCCCGCGCACGGGACCTGCTCGCCGCGGTCGGCCTGGCCGAGCACGCGGACAAGCGGCCCGCGCAGCTCTCCGGCGGCCAGCGCCAGCGCGTCAATATCGCCCGCGCCCTGATGAACGACCCGGCCCTGCTCGTCGTCGACGAGCCGACCAGCGCCCTGGACACCGAACGCGGCGCCGCCGTGCTCGACCTGATCACCACCATCGCCCGCGAGCACCGCGCGGCGACGATCCTGGTCACCCACGACCCGACCCACCTGCACCGGATGGACGCGGTCTACCGGATGACCGACGGCCGCCTCAGCCCGGTCGAGGTGCCCGCCGTCGCCTGATCCGGCGCGCCCGCCGAGCGCCGGGCGCGCGCCGGGGGGAGACTGGACCGATGAGCGATCCGACCCAGCTGATCGTGGTCGACGCGGCCAATGTCATCGGCGCCAAGGCCGACGGCTGGTGGCGCGACCGCGCGGGCGCCGCCCGGCGGCTGCTGGCGAACATCGCGGACCTGACGACCCGCCTGCCTGCGTCGACGGTGGTGACCGTCGTCCTCGAGGGCGCCGCCAAGGCCGCGGCCGACGACGCCGCACCGACCGCCCCGCGCCTGACCGTCGTGCTGGCCGACCGCTCCGGCGACGACAAGATCGTCGACGTGGTCGCCGAGGCCACCGGCTACGACCAGCTCACCGTCGTCACCGCCGACCGGGAGCTCCGCCGCCGGGTCGACGCTCTCGGTGCCGACGCGGTCGGCCCCAGTTGGCTCCTGCGCCAACTGGATTGATCTTCCCGGAGCCGGGCCGCGGCAGCGTTCCCACGCAGCCGATCAGGCCTGCTCGGCCGACAACGCCGCCAGCGCCATCTGCCGCAACACCGGCCGCGCCTTGCTCGCCCGCGCCGGGGCGGCGCTGTGCGGAGTGGAGTTGATCAGCCCGAAGGCCGCGTGGGCCTGGACGCGGGCGGTGTCCTCGGCCAGACCGGGATGCACCTCGCGCAGCACCTGCACCCAGACCTCGACGTACTGCCGCTGCGTGCGGCGCAGGGTGCGACGGTCGGCGGCGGGCACGTTGTCCAGATCGCGGTCCTGGATGCGGATGAGCTCGGGGTCGTCGAAGGCGAAGTCGAGGTGGAAGTCCACCAGGCCGACCAGGGCTTCGGCGGGCGATTGCGCCGCCGCGACGACCGCGCGCCCACCGGCGAGCAATCGCTCACTGACCCCGACCAGCAGCTCGACCAGCAGCGCCTCCTTGTTCGCGAAGTGCCGGTAGACGGCGGGTCCGCTGATCCCGACGGCCGCGCCGAGGTCGTCGAGGCGCACGCCGAAGAACCCGCGATCGGCGATCAACCGGGCGCCCGCGTCGAGCAACTGCTCGCGACGCTGGGCTTTCATCAGCTCGCGCCGGGTCGCCGGAGCGGGTTCGACCGTGGCCAATCTCGACTGCCTTCCGCCGGGTCTGGACAACTTGGTTAGTCAAGATTAACCTGAATTTCAGTTATTGGCGATTAACCGGATGGCAGGATGGCGTGATGACGGTTACGCACGACCTCGACAACGGCACCACAGCCGCGACGAGCAACCGGGACGCGCACCGCGCCCTGGTCGACGAGCTGCGCCAGCGGCTGGCGACGACGGCGCTGGGCGGCCCGCAGAAGTCGCGCGAGCGGCACGCGGCCCGAGGCAAGCTGCTGCCCCGCGAGCGGGTCGACCAGCTGCTCGACCCCGGCAGCCCGTTCCTGGAACTGTCCCCGCTGGCGGGCAACGGCATGTACGGCGACGAGTGCCCCGGCGCGGGCGTGATCGCCGGCATCGGCCGCATCGCGGGCCGCGAGTGCCTGGTCCTGGCCAACGACGCGACGGTCAAGGGCGGCACCTACTACCCGATCTCGGTGAAGAAGCACCTGCGCGCGCAGGAGGTCGCCGCGCAGAACAACCTCCCGTGCGTGTACCTGGTGGACTCCGGCGGCGCCTTCCTGCCGCACCAGGACGAGGTGTTCCCCGACCGCGAGCACTTCGGCCGCATCTTCTACAACCAGGCCAACATGAGCGCCAAGGGCATCGCCCAGATCGCGGCAGTGATGGGATCGTGCACCGCCGGTGGCGCCTACGTGCCCGCGATGGCCGACGAGGCCGTCATCGTGCGCGACCAGGGCACCATCTTCCTCGGCGGCCCGCCGCTGGTGAAGGCGGCGACCGGTGAGGTCGTCACGGCCGAAGAACTCGGCGGCGGCCTGCTGCACTCGCGCACCTCCGGCGTCACCGACCATCTCGCCGAGGACGACCGCGACGCGTTGCGCATCGTCCGCAAGATCGTCGGCACCCTGGGCCCGAAGCCCGAGGCGCCCTGGGAGGTGCTGGCGACCACTGCGCCCGCCAAGGACGAGGACGAGCTTTACGACGTGGTCCCGGTCGACCCGCGCACCCCCTACGACGTGCGCGAGGTGATCGACCGGATCGTCGACGGCGAGGCCGGCTTCCACGAGTTCAAGGCCGAATACGGCAAGACCCTGGTCACCGGCTTCGCCCGCATCCACGGTCACCCGGTCGGCATCGTCGCCAACAACGGCGTGCTGTTCGCCGAATCCGCCATGAAGGGCGCGCATTTCATCGAACTGTGCGACAAGCGCAAGATCCCGCTGGTGTTCCTGCAGAACATCACCGGCTTCATGGTCGGACGCGACTACGAGGCGGGCGGCATCGCCAAGCACGGCGCGAAGATGGTCACCGCCGTGGCCTGCGCGCGGGTGCCGAAGCTGACCGTGGTGATCGGCGGCTCCTACGGCGCGGGCAACTACTCCATGTGCGGACGCGCGTATTCGCCGCGCTTCCTGTGGATGTGGCCGAACTCGCGGATCTCGGTGATGGGCGGCGAGCAGGCCGCCTCGGTGCTGGCGACCGTGCGCGGCGACCAGCTCGACAGCGCGGGCAAGCCGTGGTCGGCGGAGGATCAGGAGGCGTTCAAGGCGCCGATCCGGGAGCAGTACGAGACCCAGGGCAACCCCTACTACGCGACCGCGCGGATCTGGGACGACGGCGTCATCGCGCCCACCGACACCAGAACCGTGCTCGGACTTGCCCTCTCGGTCTGCGCGCAAGCGCCGCTCGAGCCCGTCTCCTACGGCGTCTTCCGGATGTGAGTGACATGCTGAACAAAGCCCACCCCGTCGAGTTCGATACCGTCCTGGTCGCCAATCGCGGCGAGATCGCGGTGCGCGTCATCAAGACCTTGCGCGCCATGGGCATTCGCTCGGTCGCGGTGTACAGCGACGCCGACGCGGGCGCCCGCCACGTGCGCGAGGCCGATGTCGCGGTGCGCCTCGGGCCCGCCCCGGCTCGCGAGAGCTACCTGTCGATCGAGAAGGTCGTCGACGCCGCGATCCGCTCCGGCGCCCAGGCCGTGCACCCCGGATACGGCTTCCTGTCGGAGAATTCGGCGTTCGCCGCGGCGCTGGCCGACGCGGACATCGTCTTCCTCGGTCCGCCCGCCAAGGCGATCGAGGTGATGGGCGACAAGATCACCGCCAAGAACACCGTCACCGCGTTCGGCGTCCCGGTGGTACCCGGCATCGCCGAGCCCGGCCTCACCGACGAGCAGTTGATCACCGCCGCCGCCGAGGTCGGCTACCCGGTGCTGGTGAAGCCGTCCGCCGGTGGCGGCGGCAAGGGCATGCGGAGGGTCGAGCGGCCCGAGGATCTGCCCGCGGCGCTGGTCAGCGCGCGACGCGAGGCGGGCGCGGCCTTCGGTGACGACACCCTGTTCCTGGAGCGGTTCGTCACCCGGCCCCGCCACATCGAGGTGCAGGTCCTGGCCGACAAGTTCGGCAATGTGGTGCACCTGGGCGAACGCGAGTGCAGCTTGCAGCGCAGGCATCAGAAGGTGATCGAGGAAGCGCCCTCGCCGCTGCTGGACGCCACGACCAGGGCCCGGATCGGGGCCGCGGCCTGCAATACCGCGCGCAGTGTCGACTACGTCGGCGCGGGCACCGTGGAGTTCATTGTCTCCGCCGACCGGCCCGACGAGTTCTTCTTCATGGAGATGAACACGCGCCTGCAGGTCGAGCACCCGGTGACCGAGCTGGTCACCGGCGTCGACCTGGTGGAATGCCAGGTCCGCGTGGCCGCGGGGCAGCAGCTGAGCAAAAGCCAGGACGAGATCCGCCTGGTCGGGCACGCGATCGAGGCGCGGGTCTACGCCGAGGATCCGGGTCGCGGCTTCCTGCCCACCGGTGGCACCGTGCTCGCGCTCAGCGAACCGAGCGGCCCCGGCGTGCGCGTGGATTCGGGCCTGTCCGAGGGCACCGTGGTCGGCAGCGACTACGACCCGATGTTGTCGAAGGTGATCGCGCGCGGCGACACCCGCGCCGACGCCCTCGCGGCGCTGGACCGCGCGCTGGAACAGACCGTGCTGCTCGGCGTGACGAGCAATATCGAGTTCCTGCGCTTCCTGCTCGCCGACGCGGATGTCCAGGCGGGCCGCCTCGACACCGCGTTGCTGGACCGCCGGGTCGGCGACTTCCGGCCCGCCGAGGTGACCGACGACGAATTCCTCGCCGCCGCCACCCATCACTGGCTGCGCCGCTGGCCCGCCCCCGGCGGCGACCCGTGGTCGACCCCGTCGGGCTGGCGGCTCGGCGCGCAGGCTCCGACCGCGATCCGGCTCGCCGCCGGTGACCAGGTGCGCCATGTCTTCCTCACCGGCACACCGGAATCGGCGACCGTCCGGATCGACGACGGTGCGCCGCAATCGCTCTCGGCCGCCACCAGCCGCGACGGCCTCGTCCTCACGTTGGACGGGCTGCGCCGCGAGTTCCGCGTGGCCGAGGACGCCGACCAGCTGTGGGTCGGCCACGCCGGGAGCGTCGCCGTGCTGCGCGAAGTCGCCGAGGCGAGCGTGCGCGGCGACGCCGCCCACGTCGGCGACGCCGAGATCCGCAGTCCCATGCCGGGTTCGGTGATCGCCGCCCCGGTCGCCGACGGCGCGACCGTCGAGGTCGGCGATCCGGTGATCGTCATCGAGGCCATGAAGATGGAGCACACCCTCACCGCCCCCGTCGCGGGCACCGTCGAGGTGCTGGTGCGGCCGGGCGCCCAGGTGAAGCTGGACCAGGTGCTGGTCCGCGTCGTCGCCCATCCCGTCGAAACCGCAGTCGTAGAGACCGAGCGCGAAGGAACCAACGCATGACCGACTACCTGTCCACCGGCTCGCTGCCGGACGAATACCGCCAGCTCGCCCTGACCGTGCGCGACTTCGCCCAGCAGGTCGTGGCGCCCGTCTCGGCGAAACACGATGCCGAGCACAGCTTCCCGTACGAGGTCGTCGCCGGGATGGCCGACATGGGCCTGTTCGGCCTGCCGTTCCCCGAGGAGTTCGGCGGCATGGGCGGCGACTACTTCGCCCTGTGCCTGGCGCTCGAGGAGCTCGGCAAGGTCGACCAGAGCGTGGCCATCACCCTCGAGGCCGGTGTCTCGCTGGGCGCGATGCCGATCTACCGCTTCGGCGACGACAAGCAGAAGAACGAGTGGCTGCCCCAGCTCACCAGCGGGCGCGCCCTGGCCGGTTTCGGCCTCACCGAGCCCGACGCGGGCAGCGACGCCGGCGGCACCCGCACCACCGCGGTCGCCGACGGCGAGAGCTGGGTGATCAACGGCGCCAAGCAGTTCATCACCAACTCCGGTACCGACATCACCCGGCTGGTCACCGTCACCGCGGTGACCGGGCAGACCGGCGGCAAGAAGGAGATCTCCACCATCCTGGTGCCGACCTCCACCCCCGGTTTCGTCGCCGAACCGGCCTACAACAAGGTCGGCTGGAACGCCTCCGACACCCACCCGCTCAGCTTCACCGACGTGCGGGTGCCGCAGGAGAACCTGCTCGGCGAGCGCGGCCGCGGCTACGCCAACTTCCTGCGCATCCTCGACGAGGGCCGCATCGCCATCGCCGCGCTCGCGGTGGGCGCCGCGCAGGGCTGTGTGGACGAGAGCGTGCGCTACGCCGGTGAGCGGCAGGCGTTCGGGCAGGCCATCGGCCGCAATCAGGCCATCGCGTTCAAGATCGCCCGGATGGAGGCGCGCGCCCACGTCGCGCGCACCGCCTACTACGACGCGGCCGCGCTGATGCTGGCGGGCAAGCCGTTCAAGAAGGCCGCCTCGATCGCCAAGATGGTCGCCAGCGAGGCCGCGATGGACAACGCGCGCGACGCCACCCAGATCTTCGGCGGCAACGGCTTCATGAACGAATACCCCGTGTCCAGGCACTACCGTGACAGCAAGATCCTGGAAATCGGTGAGGGCACGACGGAGGTGCAGCTGATGCTGATCGCACGGGAGCTGGGTCTGTGAGCGCGCCTGATCACGGCGGCCCGGAGGCGGCAGCGCAGGCGCCGTCGAGCACCGAGACACGACGCGTCGTCCAGCGCGGCCTGTGGTTCGAGGAGTTCGAGATCGGGACGATCTACGAGCACCGGCCCGGCCGCACCATCACCGAGGCCGACAACGTCTTGTTCACCACGCTGACCATGAACACCCAGGCGCTGCACCTGGACGCGAACTTCGCCGACGCGCAGCCGCCGTTCAACCAGCGGCTGGTGAACTCGATGTTCACCCTGTCGACGCTGGTCGGCCTCTCGGTCGCCCAGCTCACCCAGGGCACCCTGGTGGCCAACCTCGGCTTCTCCGAGATGTCGCTGCCCGCGCCGCTGTTCCACGGCGACACGATGTACGCCGAGACACTGGTGACCGACAAGCGGGAATCCAAGAGCCGTCCGGGTGAGGGCATCGTCGGCCTCACCCACACCGCGCGCAACCAGGACGGTGTGATCGTGGCGAAAGCCGTGCGGCAGACGCTGGTCCGGAAGGCCCCCGCATGACGATGACGGGAGACAGCGTGAGCGCCTGGGAGCCCAGCGGACCGGCCTGGCTGTTCTGCCCGGCCGACCGTCCCGAACGTTTCGCCAAGGCCGCGGCGGTGGCCGATGTGGTGATCCTCGACCTCGAGGACGGCGTCGCCGCGGGTGACAAGGTCGCGGCCAGGAAGGCGCTGATCGAGACCCCGCTCGACCCGCGGCACACCGTGGTCCGCGTCAACGCGGTCGAGACCGACGAGTACGCGGCCGACCTGGCCGCCCTCGCGCAGACCGCCTACCGGCGCGTCATGCTGCCCAAATGTGAATCGGCCGAACAGGTCAGGAGCCTGGCGGGCTACGAGGTGATCGTGCTGATCGAGTCTCCGCTGGGCGCGGTGCGGGTGGCCGAGTCGGTCGCCGCCGAGAACGCCGTCGGCGTGATGTGGGGCGCCGAGGACCTGGTCGCCGGGCTGGGCGGCAATGCCAGCAGGCACGCCGACGGCAGCTACCGCGATGTCGCCCGGCACGTGCGCTCGACGAGCCTGCTGGCGGCCAAGGCCTTCGGCCGGTTCGCCCTGGATTCGGTGTTCCTCGACATCGAGAACCTGGAAGGGCTGGCGGTGGAGACGCTGGACGCGGTGGCCGTCGGCTTCGACGCCAAGGTCGCTATCCATCCCCGCCAGGTGGCGGTGATCCGGGAGGGCTACGCGCCCGACCCCGACGAGATCGACTGGGCGCGCCGAGTGCTCGCCGAGGTGCCGAACCATCGGGGCGTCTTCGCGTTCGAGGGACGCATGGTCGACGCACCGGTGCTCCGACACGCGGAGCGGATCGTCCGCCGGGCCGAACTGCCCAGCTGAGCACTACCCGGCGCGCGGGGGCGACTACCGGCCGCGCGCCGGGGTAATCATCGGCCGGGCAGTTCCGGCCCGCGCAACCCAGTACGAGGAGGACATCCGGTGCAACCGCAATGGGAACCGACCGCCGAGGACATCGCGTCGGCAC
The DNA here is from genome assembly GCF_038752175.1 of Nocardia sp. No.11. NCBI lineage: Bacteria > Bacillati > Actinomycetota > Actinomycetes > Mycobacteriales > Nocardiaceae > Nocardia > Nocardia sp. No.11. The sequence continues at coordinate 9,631 of NZ_JBCGFB010000019.1, forward strand.
GGATCACCGACTTCGCCGCCTTCGTCAGCGGCCGGACCGGCGAGCAGTACCCCGACTACCAGGCCCTGTGGCAATGGTCGGTCGACGACATCGCCGGCTTCTGGCAGGCGCTGTGGGACTACTTCGAGCTCGGTCCGATCGCCGACGGCGTGCTCGGCACGCGGGAGATGCCCGGCGCGCAGTGGTTCCCTGGGACGCGGCTGAACTACGTCGACCAGATCATCCGGCAGGCGCGGCCCGACCGGCCCGCCGTGCTCGCCCTGCACGAGGACGCCGAGCAGCGCGAGATCTCGTGGGCGGAGCTGATCGAGCAGGTCACCGCGTTCGCGGGCGCCCTGCGGGCGCGCGACGTCGGACCGGGCGACCGGGTGATCGGCTACCTGCCGAATATCCCGGAGGCCATCGTCGCCTTCCTCGCCACCGCGAGCATCGGCGCGGTGTGGAGCGCGTGCGGGCAGGACTACTCGGCCAAGGCGGCGCTGGACCGGCTCGGCCAGCTGGAGCCGACCGTGCTCGTCACGGCCGACGGCTACCGGTTCGGCGGCAAGCAGCACGACAAGCGCGGCGACATCGCCGCCCTGCAGGAGGGCCTGCCCGACCTGCGCGCGACCGTCGTGGTCTCGCAGCTGGGCCTCGAAGTGCCCGACGCGGTGGCGTGGTCGGACGTGATCGCCGATCCGGGGCTCGGGGTGATCGAGACCGCCGCCGTCGCCTTCGATCATCCGCTGTGGATCGTGTTCTCCTCCGGCACCACCGGTCTGCCGAAGGGCATCGTGCACGGCCACGGCGGCGTGCTGCTCGAGCATCTGAAAGCCGTTGCCCTGCAATCCGACATCGGTCCCGAGGACACCTTCTTCTGGTACACCAGCCCCAGCTGGATGATGTGGAACTTCCAGATCGCCGGCCTGCTGACCGGCGCCACCGTGGTGACCTACGACGGCAGCCCGACGGCCGGCGGCCCGGACGCGCTGTGGCGCCTCGCCGCCCAGGTCCGCGCCACCGTGCTCGGCACCAGTCCCGGCTACGTGCTCGGGTGCATCAAGGCGGGCGCGGTGCCGCGGGCCGAGCACGATCTGTCGGCGCTGCGCAGCGTCGGGATCACCGGGTCGGCGCTGCCGGTGTCGAGCGCGCTGTGGCTCGACGCGAACGCGGGCGAGCACGTGCAGGTGAACTCGATCAGCGGCGGCACCGACGTGGTGTCGGCGTTCATCGGCGGAGTGCCCACGGTGCCGGTGTGGCCGGGCGAGCTGTCGGCACCGTATCTCGGCGTGGCGCTGGACTCCTTCGACGAGCAGGGCGCGCCGGTGCGCGGTGAGGTCGGCGAGCTGGTGGTGACCCAGCCGATGCCGTCGATGCCGGTGCGCTTCTGGCGCGACGAGGACGGAAAGCGCTACCACGACGCCTATTTCGACACCTACCCCGGTGTGTGGCGGCACGGTGACTGGATCACGCTGACCGAGCACGGCAGCGTCGTCGTGCACGGCCGCTCCGACTCCACTCTCAACCGGCACGGCATCCGGATGGGCAGCGCCGACATCTACCAGGTCGTCGAACAGTTCCCGGAGATCGCCGAGGCGCTGGTGATCGGCGCCGAGCAGCCCGACGGCGGCTACTGGATGCCGCTGTTCGTCGTCCTCGCGCCCGGCGCCACCCTCACCGACGATCTGAAAGCCAGGATCGGCAGCGCGATTCGCTCCGAGGTCTCGCCCCGGCACGTCCCCGACGAGATCCGCGAGGCCCCCGGGATCCCGCACACCCGGACCGGCAAGAAGCTGGAAGTGCCGATCAAGAAGCTCTTCCAGGGCGCGGACGCGACCCGTGTGGTCGAACGCAGCGCCGTGGACGACCCGGCCCTGCTCGACTGGTATGCCCGGATCACCCCGCCCCACAAGGCCTAATACACTTCTGGCATGAATGTCGGCGAGTCTCGTGGTGCGCGTGGATCGGTAGTCGGCGGAGCGAAGGACGGTGTGCGGCGGCGTCCGAAGAATCGGCGCGCGCAGATCGCGGCGACCTCGGCGGTGGCATTCGGCGCGGCCGGGTATCACGGGGTGAGCATGGAGGACATCGCCGCCGGATTGGGCATCAGTTCGGCGGCGCTGTACCGGCACTACCCGAGCAAGTACGCGCTGTTCCGGGAGGAACTGCTGCGGGTCGGGCAGGCCTTCACCGCCTCGATCGCGGCGTCCGGTGACGGGTCATCGACCGCGGCGGAACGGTTGCGGCACATGCTGACCGGGCTCCTCGGCGCGACGGTGGAGAACCGGGGAACGGTCACGCTGGTGCGCTGGGAGGGCCGCTACCTCGAGCCCGCCGACCGGCTGGTGCTCGACGAGCAGCGGGCCTCGGTGCTGGTCGCCCTCGACGAGCAGCTGGCCGTCCTGCGGCCGGAGCTGACCGCGCCGGACCTGCGAATGCTGTCCACCGCGATGTTCGGGGTGATCACCAGCATCGCCGACCATCACGCCGCCCTGCCTGCCCGCACCCTGAACCGGCTGCTGACCACGGCCTGTCTCGCGCTGGTCGAGAGCGAATTGCCGCCCGCGGCAACGATTTCGGAGAAGGCCACCCAGGTCGAGATCCCGGAGTCGTTCAAACACGAACTGCTGCTGCGCAAAGCGGTCGAGCTGTTCCACGAGCGCGGGTATCCGAACGTCAGCGTCGAGGACATCGCCTCGGCGGCCGGGCTGTCCGCGGCCTCGGCGGTGTACCGGTTCTACCGCGGCAAGAGCGACATCCTCGCCGCCGCGTTCCGCCGCGCGGCCGACCGGGTCTCGGGTGCGATCGGCCCCGCCGTCGCGGGCACCCCCGACAGCGGCGCGGCCCTGGACGTGCTGATCGCCCAGTTCGTCGCCGACACCTTCGACGAACGCGCGCTGGCCGTCGTCTACTACGCCGAGTTCGGCCACGTCCCCGCCGAGGAACGCGCGGTCCTGCGCAACATCCAGCGCCTCAGCGTCCAGGAATGGGCCCGCCTGGTCCGCGAGGTCCGCCCCGAACTCTCCGCCGCCGAAGCCCGCTTCCTGGTCCACGCGGCCTTCGCCCTGGTCATCGACCTCAGCCAGATCTACGGCCCCGACCCCATCGCCTGCCGAGCCCGCGTCGCCCACCTCATGCACCGAACCCTCCTCGGCTGACCTGCGGATTTCACCCGTTGTGTGTGAGGGCGGGGGGACGGTGGGGCGTTTACGGTGGGCGTTCGCGGTGTCGGACGGAGAGCGCATGGGCGGTCGGGCAGGTGGCGAGGGTGGGCTGAGTCGGCGGCGCCTGCTCGAGTTGGGGGCGGCTGCGGGGGTGGGGGTGGTGCTGTCCGGGTGCGGGGGTGGGGAGCCGGTGCCGTCGGTGGTGTCCTCAACGGGGGCGCCGGATGTGCTGGGGCTGGCGACCGAGGCGTATGTGTTCGGCTATCCGATGATCTTGCTGGACATGATGCGGGCGGCGAGTGGGCCGACGAACACGTTCGATCACAGCGTGCTGCCCGATCCGCTGGATCGCGGGGTGGCCCGGCTCAGCCACGACATGGTCTATTCCCAGGCGTGGCTGAACCTGGCCGACGAGCCGCTGGTGTTGCAGATCCCCGGGATGGAACCGGATCGGTACTGGCTGTTCCAGCTGCTCGACGGGTGGGGCAACACCGTGCACGACCTGAGCAGCAAGCAGCCGCGGACGACGGTCGACGCCGACGGGCCGCCGTTCACCTACGTCATCGCGGGCCCGAAGTGGACCGGGTCGCTGCCGCCGCACACCACCCTGCTGCACATGCCGTCGGCGATGGCGACGATCGTCGGCCGGATCCAGATCAACGGTGTCGCGGACGCGGCGCAGGTCAACCGGTGGCAGGAGAAGATCCGGCTGGTCCCGGCCGGCGCCTGGCAGCGCCGCGAATACGACGTCACGGTCAGCAGGGTGCACCCGATCGACCGCGGACCGGAGCCGCCGGTCAAGCGGATCGCCGCGCTGGACGGCCGCACCTACCTCAACCGGCTGTGCAGGTTGATGGTGGCCGATCCGCCCGCGGCCGCCGACGCACCGCTGATGGAACAGCTGGCCACCATCGGCGTCGTCCCCGGCGGCACCGTCGACAACGAGCCCGTCGAACTGCTCGACGAGGCGGTCCGCCAGGCCCAGCGCCGGATCGCCGGATGGACCGACCCGAACGCGCGCCGCGTCAACGGGTGGGAGATCCCGGTCGACCTCGGCAGGTTCGGCACCGATTACCTGCGACGCGCGGCGACGACCATGCGCTCACCGGGCAAGGCCCCGATCCGCGACGTGCTCTACGCCGAACTCTGGGCCCCCACGACCGACGACGCGGGACAGCCGCGCCGCTACCGCATCCGCTTCGAGCCCGGCCGCTGGCCGCCGGTGGACGCCTTCGCCTCGATCACCGCCTACGACCCCCAGGGCTTCCTCGTCCCCAACCCCGCCGAGATCTACGCGGTCGGCCACGCCCCACCGGTGGTGGCGGGCCCCGACGGCGCGGTGGAGATCGCCGTCCAGCACGACGACCCGCGCCCGGGCGTCCCCACCGGCAACTGGCTCCCGATCCCGGACTCCGGCGAGTTCTCCCTGACGCTGCGTCTGTACGCACCTCGCGAGGCGGCGATCGAGGGCGACTGGGAGCCGCCGCCGATGACCCCGGTGCCATGACCCCCGGTCTCAGCCGATGGCGGCCTCGATCGGGACGGAGACGGCCGGGGTGGTGAACACCGCGACGTAGTAGTCCGGGACGACGCAGGCGACCGGCTCGGTCGCGGTCAGCACCGGACGCAGCCGTTCCCGCGAGATCGCGAGATAGGCGCCGTCGTCGTGACAGCCGGTGGCGACGAAGGCGAACGCCCGATCACCGGCGGCGCGCCCCGACACCGCCGAACGCACCCGAGCGGCCGTCACGGTGTCGAGCCCGGCGGCGAAGGCGGCGAGCTGATCCGGCTGGGAGACCTCGGCGCCGCGCGGGGCGGTGCCGACTGCGATGCGCTCGAAATGGGTGAGGATCGCCGGACCCGGCGGGTCGGGGCGGTACCCGCCGAGCCGGGTGGTCGTCGGCACTTCCGCCGCGGGCAGCGCGAACACCGCCAGGATCTCCCACGGCGCGACGCATTCCGACGGCGGATCGTCCGCGCCGGTCAGCCGGACGGAGTAGTCGGCGTCGCCCTCGCTGGTCAGCTTCGCGCCGTCACCGGGCGAACAGCCCGCGCCCCAGGAGAAGGCGATCAGCGCCTCGGTGTCGAAGTCGCGGCGCGAGAGCGTGTCCGTGAGCCGACCGGCCGCGCGTTCGTCGCCGGGGAATCGCCCGGCGAACTGGGCGAGGTCGGCGGTCGATCGCAGCACGGTCCGGACGTCGGGCAGCCCCCGGGTGGACTCGAACAGCACCAACTCGGCGTGCTCGACATCGCGTCCCGTGGCCTGCCGCCGCGGCGGATCGGAGTCGGTCGACGACGCGAACAGCGCCCCCAGGTACGCGCCCGCCAGCAGTCCCGCCAGCAGCGCCACCACGATCCCGAACCGAGCGCTCCGCATACCCCACTGTACGTAGGGCGAGGTCAGCCCTCGTTGGCCATCGCGGCGATCAGGGAGTTGGGACGCATGTCGAGCCAATGGGATTCGACGTACTGGAGACAGGAGGTGCGGGTGGCGGCGCCGAAGGCGACGGTCCAGCCACCGGGGACGGCGGCGAAGGTGGGCCAGAGGGAGTGTTCCCCCTCGGCGTTGACCAAAACGTAGAACTGGGCGTTCTCGTCGTCGAACGGATTGCTCATCGGATTGCCTTCCTGAGGGGGTGGGGGTCAGCTCGCGGCGCGCTCGGCGGGGGTGCGCAGGTCGAACGAGTCGCTCGGGGCATCGGGGTCGCCGGTGAGCAGCCCCAGGGCGCGGGAGAAGCGGCGCAGCAGGGCAGCCGCGGCGTGATCGTCGAAACGGTCTGTGCTGTATTCCAGTTCGAGGCCGAGATTGCCGTCGGGGTCGGCGTGCGTGGAGACGATGAAGTGCACGCCGTCGGCCACCGTCGATCCGTCGAAACGCAGGGCGGTGAGTTCGAGGCCGGGAACGCCGAACGCCTCGGCGCCGGTGTCGAGATAGCTCAGCGTCACCGCGCCGAGCGGCCCGGACAGCGCGCACGACTCACTGGTCGCCGCGGTGGCCGAGGACACCACGGGATCGGGTTCGGCGCACAGGATCTCGGACAGGGTGGTCGCGCCCGCGACGGCCGTGCCCGCCTGCCAGGCCAGCAGCACCGTCATCGCGGCCCGGACCACCGCGAACGGCGGAACCGCGTGTCTGCGCGAGAGTTCGGTGATCCGCGCGCCGATCCCGGCGCCGATCCTGGCCCGCATGCTCGCCCCGCGCCCGAGCAGCGATTCCAGCGCGCCCACGGTCGCCGCGCCCGCGGTGCCGAGACGAACGAGCGCGGCGCTGGTGCCGTCGATCTCCCAGCGCGCCAGCTCCCCGGTGCGGAACATCCGCTCCCCAGGGATGCCGAACGGGTTGGCGACGAACCGGTCCGAGGTGCCGCGCGGATCGTCGCGATAGCCGCGGGCCAGTTGCGCGCCGGACAGGTACAGCTCGCCGGCCACACCGGGGCTGGCCGGGCGCAGCCGCGCGTCGAGCACGTAGACCCGGCGGTTCCATTCCCGCACCCGCACGGCCTGCGGTTCGGGGGTGTCCGCGCCGGGCGCGGCGGGATAGGTGAGGGTGACGGTGGCCTCGGCCCTGCCGTAATCGTGGTGCAGCCGGGCGCTGGTCACCGCGCCGAAAGCCCGCACCTGCGCCGCGCTGAGCGGCGCGCCGAGGACGACGACGCTGCGCAGCGAGCCGATCTGCGCGCGCAGGCCGGCGCGGTGGACGTGGTCGGTGAACGCGGCCAGCCGCGGCGGGGTGAAATCGGCGGCGGTGACGCCGTAGTCGGCGACCAGACGCGCTAACCGCACCGGATCGGGCGGTTCGGTGAGGACGACGGTGGCGCCGACCCGCAACGGCAGCACGTAGCCGTGCCACTCGGTCACCTCGCCGATGGCGGCCTGATGCAGGTAGACGTCACGACCGGTGAAGCCGTGCCTGCCCTGCATGCCGGTCAACCGGTGCACGGCCGCGATGTGGCTGATGGTGATGCCCTGCGTAGCCCCCGGCGGGTACAGCACGAACGCCGGGTGCTCCGGCAGTACGGGGGTCCGGCGCTCGGCGCGGGCGATCGGCTCGTCGGAGTAGTCGGCGAGCGGCACGTCGTCGATGACGACGGCCGGAATGTCGTACACCGCACCGTGATCGCGCGAGCGCACGGTCAGCACCAGCGCGGGACTCGCGACCGGCGGCAGCACGGCGGGACTGGTCGCGGTGTCGACGGGCACCACGGCACCGCCCGCCTTGAGCACGGCGTACATCGCCACCACCAGCTCGACCGAGCGCGGGACATCCACCAGCACCGCCGATTCCGGGCCGATGCCGAGCGCGGTCAAGTGCCGGGCCAGCTGGTTGGTGCGCCGGTCCAGGTCACCGTAGGTGATGATCGAGGCCGCGCCGCCCGTGCTCGGGGCGTGCACGACCGCGGGGTCGAAAGGGGTGGCGGCGGCCTGCGCTTCGAACTCGTCGAGCAGCAGTTCCCCGGGCAGTCCGCCCTGCGGCGCCGTGCTCACCTCCTCGGCGTCGACGCGGCCGACGAATTCGAGTTCGGCCGTCCAGCCGTCGCCGGGCGGCCTGCGCCGCACGAGGTCGCCGGTGGCGAACATGCGGTCGTCGACCGGGCCGATCGGGTTGGCCAGGAAGGTGGCGGCGGTGGCCTGCCTGCCGAGGTAGCCGCGCGCCAATTGCACACCGGAGACATAGAGTTCGCCGACTTCACCGTCGGGCACCGGGCACAGGTGCTCGTCGAGGATCAGCAGCTCGACGTCGTCGGCGGCCGAGCCGAGCGGGACCGATTCGAGGTCGGCGCCGGTCACCTCGTGCGCGACGACCTCGCCCGCGGTCTCCGGCCTGCCGTAGACGTGCCACAGCGTCGCGCCGCTCACCGCGCGCAGGGCGGCCGCGGTCTTGGCGGGCAGTGGCGCGCCGCAGCTCAGGACGATCCGCAGCGAGTCGAGGCGTGCCTCGGCGTCGGGCAGCGCGGCCAGCGCGGCGAGCTGGTCGGGGTCGAAGCACGCCGCGGTGGCGCCGGTGTCGGCGATCGAACGCGCCAGGGAGTCGCTGGTCGGGAGCACCAGGGTGGCGCCGGTCTGCAGGGCCAGCAGCAGCTCCCCCACCGTGGCCTGCGTGCCCAGCGGCGCGTGCCAGAGCACCGCGTCGCCGGCGCCGAGACCGCACAGCCGCTGCCGCCAGACCGAATTCGCTTGTGCGGCCCGGTGTCCGACGACGACCGCGCTCGCGCCCGCTACGTCGACGACCAGGTAGGCCGGGTTGTCCGCACCCGGACCGGGTAGGTCGTCGGCGACGAGATCGACGGTGGGTTCGGCGTCGATGCCCAGGACCGGGACACCGGTCGGGTGGGGCACCTGCGGCGCGGTGATCACCAGCACGGGCGCGGCGAGGGCGACCGTGCGCTGCCGCACGTCGGCGGGGGCGTCGGGGTCGAGCAGGACGAACGCGCCGCCCGCGGCGATCACCGCGTGCACCGCGACGACCAGGTCGACCGATCGCGGCAACGACACCGCGACCGTGGTCTCCGGCCCGACACCGCGGGCGGCCAGGCAGACCGCCAGCGCGTCCACCCGTGCGCCGAGCTCGCCGTAGCTGAGCTCGGTCACGCCGTCACGCACCGCGACGGCGTCGGGATCCTGGCGGATCTGGGTGGTGAAGGCGGCGAGCAACGTGGCGGGATCACGCCTGCGCTCGTCCGCCTGGTCACGCAGCAGCGCGTCGAGCGAGACAGCCGCCGTGACCGAATCCGTGTGCGACATCAGAGTTGTCCTTCCGAGTCGTCAGCCGACCCCGACCCGGCGATCACCGCGGCGGCATCGGTCACCAGTGTTTGCAAAGTGGTGGTGAGTCCGGACGCGCCGAGTGCGGCGAGCACGCCGGGCACCAGCCCGGCCAGCGCGACGTTCACCAGCGCTTCGGGTTTCATCGCGGCGCCCATCGCCTTGCGCACCGCGGTGAGCTTGGCGTCGAGCGCTTCGAACGAGATGGCGTGCTCGCCGTGGGCGAATGCCACGGTCGCCGGCGCGAGCCGGGCCGCCGAGCCGACGAGGCCCGGCAGATCGGCAATGGTGTAGGTACGCGGACGCGGGGTCTTCTCCGCGTCGGTGCGCACGTCGATCGCCCGCACGGGTACGGCCGGGTCGGCCGCGACGGCCGCGAGGACCTTGCGGAACCGCTCGGCCAGTATCCGGACGGTCGAAGCGTCGAAAAGGTCGGTGGCGTAGCCGAAGTGCACGTCGAGCCCGTCGAGCGCACCGGCCGCGTCGTAGCGCTGCAGGGCGGTCAGGTGCAGGTCGAACTTGGCCTCGCCGAGCCCGGGGTCCAGGATCCGCACGTGCAGGCCGGGCAGTTCGATGCCACCGGGCGGCATGTTCTGGAAGGTGAGCATCACCTGGAACAGCGGGGTGTAGGCGCCCGAACGGGTCCGGCCCAGGGTATCGACGACCTGCTCGAACGGCACGTCGGCGTGGGCGAGGGCGGCGAGGTCGCGCCGCCTGGCCTGGGCCAGCAGCTCGGTGAACGGCGCCCGCGAGTCGACCTCGGTGCGCAGCACGACGGTGTTGACGAACATGCCGACCAGATCGTCGAGTTCGCGGGCACCGCGACCGGCCACCGGGGCGCCGATGGTGATGTCGGCGCTGCCGGACTGCTTGGCCAGCAGCACCGCCAGCGCGCTGTGCACCAGCGTGAACAGCGTCGTGCCGTGCTCGCGGGCGATCTCGTCGAGGCGCCGGGTCAGTGCCGCGTCGATCTCGAACCGCTCTGCCGCGCCGCGCATCTCGCGCCGGGTGGCGCGGGGGCGGTCGGTGGGCAGGGCGAGCAGTTCGGGCGCGCCGGACAGTTCCCTGGTCCAGTAGGTCAGCTGCTGGGTGAGCACGCTGTCCGGGTCGGCTTCGGTGCCGAGCAGCTCGTGCTGCCAGGCGCTGAAATCGCCGTACTGGATCTCCAGTGGTGCCCAGCCGGGCGCGCGGCCTTCGCTGCGATCGACATAGGCGCGCACCAGATCCCGGGTGAGCGGAGCTATCGAGTAGCCGTCGGCGCTGATGTGATGCACCACGACGACGAGCACGTGATCGTCCGGGCCGAGACCGTAGAGCGCCACCCGCACCGGCGGCGCGGCGGTGATGTCGAACGGCTGGGCCACCAGGGCGGTGATCCGGGCCTCGACGTCCTCGGCGGCGACCGGGATCGGGGTCAGTTCGACCGCGGCCGACCAGGCGGGCATCACCTGCTGGACCGGACCCGCCGCCGTGTCGGGGTAGCGGGTGCGCAGGGTGTCGTGCCGCGACAGCAGGTCGCCGACCGCCGATTGCAGGGCGGGCAGGTCGAGCCGGCCGGTGAGCCGGATGGCGGCCGGGATGTGATAGGCCGCCGACTGCGGCGCCAGCTGGTGCAGGACCCACATGCGTTGCTGCGCGGGCGAGAGCACGGCGGGTCCGTCGCCGGCGCGCCGGGTCAGCGGCGGACGGGCGGCCGAGCGATCCAGGCCGCCGAGCCGCTCGGCCAGCGCGGCCACGGTCGGGGCGTCGAACACCTCGGCCACCGGCACCTGGGCGCCGAGCGCGGCGCCGAGCCGGGCGGCCAGCCTGGTCGCCATCAGCGAGTTGCCGCCGAGGGCGAAGAAGTCGTCGTCCAGGCCGGCGCTCGCGCAGCCGATCACCTCGGCGAAGGTCCGCGCGACCAGTTGCTCGGTCGCGGTGACCGGCGCGCGGAAGACCGCCTCACCGAACTCCGGCTCCGGCAGTCGGGACCGGTCGACCTTGCCATTGGCGTTGAGCGGCAAAGACTCCAGCACGACCAGGGCCGCGGGCACCATGTAGGCGGGCAGTTCGGCGGCGAGCTCGCCGCGCAGTTCGGCCGCCACGGCCTGCTCGTCGCCGGGGGTGAGGTCGGCGACCGCGGCGTAGGCGATCAACCGCGCCCCGGCCCGTTCGTCGGTCCTGGCGACGGCCACCGCCGCGCGCACGCCGGCGCACCGCAGCAGCGCGGTCTCGACCTCGCCGAGCTCGATCCGGAAGCCACCGATCTTCACCTGGAAGTCGGCGCGCTCGAGGTACTCGAGGGTGCCGTCCGCGCGCCACCGGACGATGTCACCGGTGCGGTACATCCGGGCACCCCCGGCGGCTCCGGCCTGGGTCGGCACGCCACGGGCAGCTGTTTCGGCGGCCGGCGGAGCGAAGGGGTTGGCGACGAAACGGTCGGCGGTCAGCGCCCGGCGGCCGTGGTAGCCGCGGGCGAGTTGGTCACCGGCCAGGTACAGCTCGCCCGCGACCCCGACGGGAACGGGGCGCAGCCGGGCGTCGAGCACGTAGAGCGCGCTGTTCCAGGCGGGCGTCCCGATCGGCACGACATGCGAGAGGTCCCGGGCCACCGCGTATTCGGTGATGGACACCGCCGCCTCGGTCGGCCCGTACAGGTTGTGCAGACGTGCGCCGGTGCCGCAGGCCAGGAACTGGGCGGCCGTGGCGGCGGGCAGCGCCTCGCCGATGGCCAGGACCGCGCGCAGCGACTCCGGCAGCGCGGGTGTGGCCTCGGCGGCCAGCAGCATGCCGACCAGTGACGGCACCGCGTGCAGCACGGTGACGCCGTAGCGGGTCATGGTGTCGCGCAGGCGATCCGGATCGCGTTCGTCGCCGGGCCGGGTGACGATCAGCGCGCCGCCGCAGGTCAGCGGTGACCAGAACTCCCAGACCGACAGGTCGAAGGTGGCAGGCGTCTTGAGCAGCACCCGGTCCGCGCCGGTCATGGCGAAGCGGTCGTGCAGCCAGGCCAGCTGGTTGACGATCGCCGCGTGCGGCACGGCGACGCCCTTGGGCTGACCGGTCGAGCCGGAGGTGAAGATGAGGTAGGCGGGATGGGCGGGACGCAGGGGGGCGATGCGCTCGGCATCATCCACCGGTGCGTCGGAAAGCTCTTCCAGCGCTTGGTGATCCAGCTCGAAGACGGGCACGTCCACGGCGACCGGCAGGCCGTCGGCGGCCGTGGTGAGCACGCACAGCGGCGCGGCGGTCGCCACGATGTAGGCGATCCGGTCGACCGGATGATCGGGGTCGATCGGCACGTACGCGCCACCCGCCCGCACCACGGCGTGCATGGCGATCACGAGGTCGAGCCCGCGCCGCATGGCCAGCACCACCGTGCGCTCCGGGCCGACGCCCTCGGCGATCAGCAGCCGGGCGATCCGGTTGACCCTGGCGTCGAAGGCCGCGTAGTCCAGCGAGGTGCCGGTCTCGGCGTCGACCAGGGCAGGCGCGCCGGGGGTGGCGGCCGCCTGGCGCGCGCCGAGCTCGGCCAAGGTGACCGCCGCCACCGGATGCGCGGTGGCATTCCAGGTGTCGAGCAGCAGGCCGCGGTCGGCGCCGAGCAGGTCGAGGTCGCCGACCACGGTGTCCGGTGCGACGGTGACGGATTCGAGGATGCGGCGCAGCTGGGTGGCGAACCGCTCGGCCGTGCCCGCGTCGAACAGGTCGCTCGCGTAGCCGAGCGCCATCTCGATGCCCGCGGGCGCGCCGTCGGCCGTGTAGTGGTCGAGGGCGAACAGGTGCAGGTCGAATTGGGCCACGCCGGAATCGAATTCGAGGTCCGAGACGGTCAGGCCGGGCAGCTCGAGCTGTCCGCGCTCATGGTTCTGGAACGAGTAGCCGACCTGGAACAGCGGGTGCCGGGCGGTGGAGCGGGCCGGGTTGAGCACCTCGACCAGGCGCTCGAACGGGACGTCGGCGTGCGAGAACGCGGCGATGTCGGCGGCACGGGCGGCGGCGAGCAGGTCGGTGAACGGCGCGTCGCCCGCGACCGGGGTGCGCAGCACCAGCGTGTTGACGAACATGCCGATGACCTCGTCGAGTTCGGCCTCGCCACGGCCCGCGTTCGGGGTGCCGACGGCGATGTCGGCGGTCCCGGAGAGCCGGGCCAGCAGGGCGGCGAAGGCCGCGTGCACCACCATGAACAGCGTGGCGCCGTTCCCCCGGCCGAGGGCGACCAGGGCGGCGTGCAGGTCGGCGTCGACGGTGAAGCTCACCTTGTCGCCGCGCAGGCTCTGCCGGGCCGGGCGGGGCCGGTCGGTCGGCAGGGTCAGCTGGTCGGGCAGTCCGGCCAGCTGGGTACGCCAGTAGCCGACCTGCTGGGCCGCGACCGACTCCGGGTCGGCCTCGTCGCCGAGCAGTTCCCGCTGCCACAGCGCGTAGTCGGCGAACTGCACCGCAGGCGGCGCCCAGCAGGGCGCGGTGTCGGCCAGGCGCGCGGTGTAGGCGCGCATCAGGTCGGCGACGAACGGCGCGATCGAGGAACCGTCGGCCGCGATGTGGTGCAGGACGGCGGCGAGCACGAATTCACCCGAGGCCGGTCCGGCGGACGCGGCGGACGCGGCGGCGCCCACCTGGAACAGCCGCAGCCGCACCGGGATCTCGGCGGTGACGTCGAAGGTGGTAGCGGCCAGGTCGGCGATCGCGCCGGGCAGGTCGGCCTCGGTCACCACGATCGGGTCGAGTTCCGGAATCGCCCGCGCGGCGGGGGTGATCGACTGCACCGGCGCGCCGTCGACCTCCGGGTACACCGTGCGCAGCGATTCGTGGCGGGCGACCAGGTCGGCCACCGCCGCGCGCAGCGCGGCGACATCGAGGTCACCGGACAGCCGCAGCGCGAACGGGATGTTGTACGCCACCGAGGCGCGATCGAAGCGGTTGAGGAACCACATCCGCTGCTGGGCAGGCGAGAGCGGCAGCTGCTCGGGGCGGGCCCGGCCGACCAGGGCGGGCCGGTCGACCTTCGCCTGGGCATCCACCGCCGCGGCCAGTTCGCCGACGCGCGGCGTCTCGAACAGCGCGCGCACGCCGACCCGGCGATCCAGCGCGGAGCCGATCCGGGCGACCGCCTTGGCGGCGAGCAGCGAGCTGCCGCCGAGGGCGAAGAAGTCGTCGTCGGCGCCGACCGGCTGATCGTCGGCGCGGGTGCGGCCGAGCACCTCGGCGTACACCGCGGCGATGATCTCCTCGGTGACCGTGGCCGGCTTGCGGTAGACGGTGGTCTCGAAGACCGGCGCGGGCAACGCGGCCCGGTCCAGCTTGCCGTTGACGGTCAGCGGAATCCGCTCGACCGCGACGACCGCCGCCGGGAGCATGTGTTCGGGCAGCGTGCGGGCCAGTTCCTGGCGGATGGCGGCCGCGTCCACCCGGCCGGTCTCCGGCCCGGCGACCAGGTAGGCCACGATGCGCGGCTCGTCGACCAGGTCGGTGCGCACCAGCACCGCGACCTCGCGCGGCGCGACCGAGCTGGCGAGCAGCGCGGCCTCGATCTCACCGAGCTCGACCCGGAACCCACGCAGGTTGACCTGCTGATCGGCCCGGCCCAGGTACTCCAGCTCGCCGTCGGCGGTCCAGCGGGCCAGGTCGCCCGAGCGGTAGGCGAGGCTGCCGGGAGCGCCGTAGGCGTCGGCGACGAACCGGCTCGCGGTCAGGTCGGGCCTGGACAGGTAGCCGCGCGCCAATTGCGCTCCGGAGACGTAGATCTCGCCGGGCACGCCGACCGGCACCGGCCGCAGGCGCGAATCCAGCACGCGCACGGTCAGTCCCGCGAGGGCACCGCCGATGACGCTGGCCGAACCGGTCTCCGGGGTGATCTCCCGGTAGGAGGCGTGCACCGTGGTCTCGGTGATGCCGTACATGTTCACCAGCCGCGGCGAGCGCGGGTAGCGAGCGAACCAACCGGCCAGCCGCTGCGGTTCCAGCGCCTCACCACCGAAGATCACCGTGCGCAGGGCGTAGTCGCCGGGCGCGACGGCCAGATCGGCGGCGACGAGCTGGTAGAACGCCGACGGCGTCTGGTTGAGCACGGTGACCCGCTCGGCCAGCAGCAGCTCCCGGAACTGCTCGGGCGAGCGCGAGGTGAAGTAGTCGACCAGCACGATCGAGCCGCCGGTCAGCAGCGCGCCCCACAGCTCCCACACCGAGAAGTCGAAGGCGTAGGAGTGGAACATCGTCCACACGTCCGACGGGCCGAAGCCGAAGTGGCGCTCGCTGTTGTCCAGCAGCGCGAGCACGTTCGCGTGCGGGATCACCACGCCCTTGGGGCGGCCGGTGGAGCCGGAGGTGTAGATGACGTACGCGGTGTTCGCGGGCACCAGTGGCGCGCGCCGGTCCGCCGCCGTCAGCGGCGTGGCCGCGAAGCCGGTGAGGTTCTCGGCGGCGGGGTCGATCACCGGTCCGCCGAACCAGTCGCGGGCCAGCCCGGTGTCCGCGTTCGCGATCGCGCACAGCGGGCGGGCGTCGTCGAGGACGTACTCGATGCGGTCGGCCGGGTAGTTGGGGTCGATCGGCAGGTAGCCGCCACCCGCCTTGAGCACCGCCAGCAGCGCGACGGCCAGTTCCACCGACCGTGGAAGGGCCACGGCCACCAGGGTTTCCGGGCCGACGCCGGCGCCGACGAGACGCCGCGCCAGCCGGTTGGACCAGGCGTCGAGCTCGCCGTAGGTGAGCGTGGCGCCCTCGGCCTTCACCGCGACGGCGTGCGGGTGCCGCGCCGCGACGGCGGCGAACCGATCGAGCATGGTCTCGGCGCCGGTGGCGACCGCGTCGCCGGTGGTGGCCCAGTCGTGCAGCATGCGCTGCTGCTCCTCGGCGCTGAGCAGCTGGATGTCCCCGACGACCACGGTCGGATCGGCGACCACCGCGGCCAGCACCTGGGTGAACCGGCGCGCCAGCACGGCGATGCTGCCCGCGTCGAACAGGTCGGTGGCGTAGGCGATCTCGATGGCCATGCCGTCGGCGCGGCCGTCGACATCACCGGATTCGGTGACGGTGAACTGCAGGTCGAACTTCGCCACGGCGGCGTCGAAGTCGATCGGTGCGACGCGCAGCCCGGCCGCGGTCAGCGCGGGCACGGTGAAGTTCTGCAGGACCAGCGCCACCTGGAACAGCGGGTGGCGGTTGCGCGCCCGCGCCGGGTCGACGGCGTCGACGACCTGCTCGAACGGGATGTCCGCGTGGGAGAGGGCGTCGAGGTCACCGGCGCGGACGGCGTCGAGGGTGGACTCGAACTCCGCGCGCGGGTCGATCTGGCTGCGCAGCACCAGGGTGTTGACGAACATGCCGATCAGCCCGTCCAGGGCGGCCTCACCGCGCCCGGCGACCGGGGTGCCGATGGCGATGTCGCTACCGCCGGAGAGGCGGGCCAGCAGCACGGCCAGCGCGGCGTGCACGGTGCTGAACAGGGTGGCCTCGTGCTTGCGGGCCAGCTCGCGCAGTTCGCTGTGCAGATCGGAGTCGATCTGGAAGCGGTGCACCCCGCCACGGAAGCTGGATTCGGCCGGACGCTGCCGGTCGGTCGGCAGCTCGAGCTGCTCGGGCAGACCGGCCAGGCCGCGCCGCCAGAACGCCAGTTGCGCGTGCGCGAGCGAGTCGGGATCGCTCGCGTCGCCGAGGTTCTCGTCCTGCCAGAGCGCGTAGTCCGCGTACTGGACCGGCAGCGGCGCCCAGTCGGGGGCGGTGCCGTCGCGGCGGGCGGCGTAGGCGGTCATCAGGTCGGCGGCCAGCGGCCCGAGGGAGAAGCCGTCGGCGGCGATGTGGTGCACCACCAGCACGAGCACGTGCTCCTCGGCGACCGCGAACAGCGTGGCGCGCAGCGGGATCTCGGTGGTGAGGTCGAATCGCACCGCCGCGCAGGACAGCAGGCGCGCGGGCAGCTCGCCCGCGCCGATCGGCTCGGCGCGCAGCGTGAGATGCGCGGCGTCGGCGACCAGTTGTTCGGCGCCGTCGGGGCCGTCCGGGTAGCTGGTGCGCAGGGTTTCGTGCCGATCGATCACATCGGCGAGGGCCGCTTCGAGCGCGACGATATCGAGCTCGCCGGTCAGCCGCAGAGCGACCGGGATGTTGTTCACGGCGTCGCCGGAGCCGTCGGCGTCGGCCAGGTAGCGGTTGAGGAACCACATCCGGCGCTGCGCGGCGGAGAGCGGAATACGCCGCGGCCGTTCACGAGTGGTGAGCTCGACGCGCCTGCCGGTGCCGCGCAGCGCGGCGCAGCGGGCGGCCAGCTCGAGCACGGTCGGCGCGTCGAAGAGCAGTCGCACCGGGACCTGGGTGTCGAGCGCGGCGCCGAGGCGGGCCGCCACCTGAGTGGCGTTGAGCGAGTTCCCGCCGAGGGCGAAGAAGTCGTCGTCCAAGCCGACTTCCCGGTCGGCAGGGAAGCCGAGTACCGCGGCGAAGGTGGCCGCCACGATCTGCTCCACCTCGGTGACCGGGGCGCGGAAGACCGCGGCCTCGAACACCGGCGCGGGCAGCGCCTTGCGGTCGAGTTTGCCGGAGGCGTTGAGCGGGAACTCGGCCAGCTCGACGAAGGCCGCCGGGACCATGTAGGCCGGGAGCGTGCGGGTCAGCGCCGCGCGCACCCCGTCGACGTCGAGCTCGGCGGCCGGCACGAGATAGGCCACCAGCAGCTCGTCGCGGACGACGACCGCCGCCTGTCCGACCTCGGTCAGAGCGCGCAGCGCGGCCTCGATCTCGCCGAGCTCGATCCGCAGACCACGCAGCTTCACCTGGAAGTCGGTGCGGCCCAGGTACTCCAGCTCGCCACGCACGACGCGGTCGGAACCGGTAGCGGAATGGGACCACGCACGGCCCTCGGCCGCGTCGTTCTCGCACACCGCGGTCCAGGCGACCAGGTCACCGGTGCGGTACATGCGCTCGCCCGTGGCGAACGGGTCGGCGACGAAACGGTCGGCGGTCAGGTCGACCCGGCCCGCGTAGCCCCGCGCCAGTTGAGCGCCGGCCAGGTACAGCTCGCCGGGGACGCCGACCGGCACCGGTCGCAGCCTGCTGTCGAGGACGTAGACGCGCGTGTTGTGGACGGGCTCGCCGATCGGCACCGAGACGACATCGGCGGCGGTCACCTCGTGGAAGGTGACGTCGACGGCGGCTTCGGTAGGACCGTAGAGGTTGTGCACCGTGGCGCCGGTCAGGGCGTGCAACCGGTGCGCGGGCGCGGGCGGCAGGGCCTCGCCGGAGGCGAACACCATGCGCAGCGAGGCGCACCGCCGCGCACCCGCCGGTGCCGAGTCGAGGGCCGCGACGAAGACCGACAGCATCGACGGCACGAAGTGGGCGACGGTGACCGACTCGGCCTCGATCAGCTCGGCCAGGTACGCCGGGTCGCGATGCCCGTCGGGCCGGGCGAGCACCAGGCGGGCGCCGATCTGCAAGGGCCAGAAGAACTCCCACACCGACACGTCGAACGTCGCCGGGGTCTTCTGCAGGACCGTGTCGGCCGCGGTGAGCCGGTAGGCGTCCTGCATCCACACCAGACGGTTGACNCGCCGGGGTCTTCTGCAGGACCGTGTCGGCCGCGGTGAGCCGGTAGGCGTCCTGCATCCACACCAGACGGTTGACGATCGCGGCGTGCGAGACGACGACGCCCTTGGGCTTGCCGGTCGAGCCGGAGGTGAAGATCAAGTAGGCGGCATGGGCCGGGGTGAGGGTGCCCAGCCGGTCGGCGTCGGTGATCGGTTCGGCCGGGTAGTCGGTGGTGTCGAGCTGCTCGAGGTCGAGCACCGCGACCGACGTCGTCGCGGGGAGATCCAGTTCGTCGGCGGCGCGGGTGAGCACGCACACCGGCGCGGCGGCGTCGATGACGTGCGCCAGGCGCTCGGCCGGGTGCTCGGGGTCCAGCGGCACGTAGGCGCCGCCGGCGGCGAGCACGGCATACATGGCCACGATCAGGTCGGTCGAGCGGCGCATCCCGAGGGCCACGGTGCGGTCGGGCCGCACGCCGATCGAGATCAGCAGGCGGGCGAGGCGGTTCACCCGCTCGGTGAACTCGCCGTAGGTGAGCGATTCGTCCGCGCAGGTCACCGCGGTCGCACCCGGGGTACGCGCCGCCTGCGCCGCGAACAGCGACACCAGCGTCATCGTCTCGTCGACCGGGTACGCCGTGGCGTTCCAGGTCTCGAGGATCCGGGTGCGCTCCGCGGCGCCGAGCAGGTCGATGTCGCCGATCACGACGCTGGGATCGGCGCTCACCGTTTCCAGCACCCGCAGCAGGCGGGTACCGAAATCTGTGATGGTCTGCGCGTCGAACAGGTCGGTGGCGTACTCGAAGCGGGCGAGCAGGCCGTCGGTGGTCTCGCGCAGCGTCAGCTGCAGGTCGAATTTGGCGGTGCGGGTGTCGATCTCGATCTCCGCGGCGGTCAGCCCGGCCAGTTCGAGTTCGGTCCTGGAGTTGTTCTGGAAGTCGAGCATCACCTGGAACAACGGGTGCCGGGCGGTGGAGCGCTCGGGGTTGAGCGTCTCGACCAGCCGGTCGAAGGTGACGTCGGTGTTGGCCAGCGCGCGCAGATCGCCCTCGCGCACCGTGCCGACCAGGTCGGCGAAGGTGGCGGCGAGGTCGATCCGGGTACGCAGCACCAGGGTGTTGACGAACATGCCGACGAGCTCGTCGAGCGCCCGGTCGCCACGACCGGCCACCGGGGTGCCGATCGAGATGTCTTGCTGCCCGGACAGTTTCGCCAAGGTGGTGGCGAACGCGGCGTGCAGCACCATGAACAGCGAGGCCTGGGCATCGGTGGCGAGGGCGCGCAGCCGCTCGGTGAGCGCGGCGGGCACCGCGAAGGTGTGCCGGGCGCCGCGGCCCGAGGCGACGGCAGGGCGGGGGCGGTCGGCGGGCAGCGCGAGCACATCGGGCAGTCCGGCGAGTTCGGTTGTCCAGAAATTGATCTGGCGCGCCATCGGCGAGTCCGGGTCGTCCTCGGCGCCGAGGGCTTCGCGCTGCCACAGCGCGAAGTCGGCGTACTGCACGGGCAGCGGCGTCCATCGCGGCGCGGCACCGGCCAGGTGGGCGGCGTAGGCCACCATCACGTCGCGGGTCAGCGGCGCGACCGACCAGCCGTCGGCGGCGATGTGGTGCAGCACCAGCACGAGCACGTGCTGGTCGGCGCCGATGCGCAGCAGGCGCAGACGCACCGGCGGTTCCTGGTCCACCGCGAACGGCACCCCGGCCAGGGCGCGCACGCGGTCGTCGAGCGTGGCCGGGTCGATGGTCTCGGGCTCGAGCGTGATGGTCAGCTGGTCGGCGCCGAGGATCTGCTGGAAGGGGATGCCGTCGACCGCCGGGTAGCGGGTGCGCAGCGCCTCGTGCCGGGCGAAGACCGCGGCGACCGCGGCGGTCATGGCGGCATGGTCGATGGTGCCGGTCAGCCGGATCGCGGCGGCGATATTGTCGGCGACCGAGTCGGCGTCGAACTGGTTGAGGAACCACATGCGCTGCTGCGCGTAGGACAGCGGAATGCGCTGCGGCCGTTCGCCCGCCACCAGCGGCGGCCGGGTCGCGGTGGTCTCGGCCGTGCCGAGCGCGGCCGCGAGGGCGGTAACGGTCGGCGCCTCGAACAGCGTCTTCAGCGAGACCGTGACGCCGAGCGCGGCACCCAGGCGAGAAGCCACCTGGGTGGCGACCAGCGAATTGCCGCCGAGGGCGAAGAAGTCGTCGTCGGCGCCGACCCGCGCGAGACCGAGCACCTCGCCGAACACCTCGGCCACCACGGTCTCGGTGCCCTCGGCCGGCGCGCGGAAGGCGCGGGCGGCGAAGACGGGTGCGGGCAGCGCGCGGCGGTCGAGCTTGCCGTTCGGGGTCAGCGGCAGCGCGTCGAGCACGACGAACGCCGAGGGGACCATGTGCGCGGCAAGGGTGGCGCGCAGCGTCGCGGTGAGTTCGGCGCCCAGATCCGGCACGGCCGGTTCGGGGTTCGGCACCACGTAGGCCACCAGCTGATCACCGCGATGCGCGTCGGCTCGCACCAGGACCACGGCCCGGCGCACCGACGGCTGGGCGAGCAGCGCCGCCTCGATCTCGCCGAGCTCGATCCGGAAGCCGCGCAGCTTCACCTGATCGTCGTTGCGGCCCAGGTACTCCAGAGTGCCGTCGGCCGTCCAGCGCACCAGGTCACCGGTGCGGTACATGCGCGCACCCGGCTCCCACGGGCAGGCGACGAAGCGGCCCGCGGTGAGCGCGGCCCGGCTACGGTAGCCGCGCGCCACCTGGGCCCCGGCGACGTACAGCTCACCGGCGACCCCGGCGGGCACCGGCCGCAACCGGTCGTCGAGCACCCACTGCGCGATGCCGCGCAGCGGCGTACCCAGCGTCAGCGGCGAATCCGCCGTGAGCGGTGCGCTGATATTGGTCGCGACGGTCGTCTCGGACGGGCCGTAGGCGTTCACGAACGCCCGGGACACCGAGCCTTCGGTCCAGCGCGCGACCAGGTCCGGCGGGCAGGCCTCGCCGCCGACCATCACCATGCGCAGGTCGTCGAGCTGTTCGGGATCGAGCACGGCCAGACCCGAGGGGGTCATCAGCGCGTGGGTGACCTTCTCCTCGGCCAGCAGCTGCGCCAGTTCGGCGCCGACGTGACGGCCCGTCGGCGCGATCACCAGGGTGGCGGCCGAGTTCACCGCGAGCAGCAACTCCATCACCGAGATGTCGAACGAGGGCGACCCGACCTGCAGCACCCGTGCGTCGGCGGTACCGAACATCCGCTCGGATTCCTCGGCGGCGAAACCGGCGATGCCCGCCTGAGTCACCAGCACGCCCTTGGGCAGGCCGGTGGAGCCGGAGGTGTAGATGACGTAGGCCAGGTGCGCGGGGCGCAGCGGCCGCACCCGGTCGGCGTCGGTGATCGGATCGCTGGAACGCGCCGCGCACTCGGCCATCAGCTTCAGCTCGTCGAGCACCAGCCAGTCGGTCGGGCCGGGCAGCGCGGACTGCGCCTCGGACACCGTAAGACCCACTCGCGCGCCGGAATCGGTCACCATATGGGTGATCCGATCGAGCGGGTAGCTCGGATCGACGGGCAGCCAGGCCGCGCCGGCCTTGGCGATCGCCCACACGGCGAGCACCGATTCGACGGAGCGCGGAATCCCGACCGCGACGATGTCGTCGGGGCCGACCCCCCCGTCCACCAGCACCCTGGCCAGGCGCGAGGACGCGCGGTCGAGCTCGCGGTAGGTGAGGGCACGATCGCCGTCGGTGACCGCGATCCGGTCCTGACCGGCCGCGACGGCGGCGGCGAACAGGTCGGGGAGCAGACCGGTGGCGGTGACGGGCGCACCACGCATACCGGTGAAGCGGGCGTGCTCGGCTGGCGACAGCAGCGGCAGGTCACCGACCGCGGTGGCGGGGGCGGCGACGGCCGCGGCGAGTAGTCGCACGAACCGCGCGCCCAGCGCGACGATCTCGGCGTCGTCGAACAGGTCGGTGGCGTAGAGGGCGACGGCGTCGATGCCCGCGGGTTCGCCCGCGGCGCCGCGACGTTCGTCGAGGGTGAGCTGCAAGTCGAACTTGGTGATGTCGAGTTCGATCTCGTGCACCGATACCGGCGTGCCGCCCAGCTCGAAGCGGGTGTCCAGCCCGGCCTGGAAGTTCAGCGCCACCTGGAACAGCGGATGGCGGGCCTGCGAGCGCGCCGGGTTGACCACGTCGACGAGCCGGTCGAACGGGACGGTGGCGTGCGCGAACGC
Organism: Nocardia sp. No.11; assembly: GCF_038752175.1. Taxonomy (NCBI): domain Bacteria; kingdom Bacillati; phylum Actinomycetota; class Actinomycetes; order Mycobacteriales; family Nocardiaceae; genus Nocardia; species Nocardia sp. No.11. The sequence goes on from NZ_JBCGFB010000019.1 coordinate 32,247, forward strand.
GGCCAGATCGGTTTCGCGGGTGTGCTCGAGCGCGGCGGTGAAGCTCGCGGCGGGGTCGATCTCGGTGCGCAGCACGAGCGTGTTGACGAACATGCCGATCAGATCGTCGATCGCCCGGTCACCACGGCCGGCGACGCCGGTGCCGATGGCGATGTCGCTGGTGCCGCTGAGCCGGGCCAGCAGCACGGCCAGCGCGGTGTGCAGCACCATGAACAGCGACGCGCCCGCCTCGTTGGCCAGCTCGGTCAGCTGCCGGTGCAGGCCGGCGCCGATGGTGAAGCCGGTCCGGGCGCCGCGCATGCTCGGCGTCACCGGTCGCGGCCGGGCCGAGGGCAGCTCCAGCTGATCCGGCAGGCCCGCCAGTGTCCGCTCCCAGAAGGCGATCTCGCGCGAGGCCAGCGACTGCGGATCGGTCTCCGAGCCGAGCAGTTCGCGCTGCCACAGGGCGTAGTCGGCGTACTGCACGCTCAGCGGCGCCCAGCCGGGCGTGAGCCGCGCGGTCGCGGCCTGGTAGGCGGTGAGCACGTCGCGCACCAGGACCTGCAGCGACACACCGTCCGCCGCGATGTGATGCAGCACGACGGCCAGCGCGCACTCACCCGCCGCATCGCCCGCGACGACGAAGATCCGCGCCCGGAACGGCGCCTCGTGTTCCAGATCGAAACCGGCGGCGGCGAATCGGGCGAGTTCGGCGTCGAGCTCGGCCACGTCGACCGTGGTCGGCTCGTCGATGCGGACGATCCCGGCGTCGCGCACGACCTGCTCGGCCACCTCCCCGCCGGGCACATCGACCGCGGGGAACACGGTGCGCAGCGCCTCGTGCCGTTCGACGACGGCGGTCAGCGCGGTGACCAGCGCGGACAGATTCGCGGCGCCGCGCATCCGGACCACGAACGGCATGTTGTAGCCGGGCGCGGACGGATCGAAGCGGTTGAGGAACCAGATCCGCTGCTGCGCGGGCGAAAGCGGGATCAGCGCGGGGCGCGGTCCGGCCGCGAGCACCGGCAGCTGGGCCGTGACGCCGGCGTCGGCGCGCTCGGCGACCGCGGCGGCCAACCGGGCCGGGGTGGTGGCGCCGAACAGATCGCGCACCCCCAGCCGGATCCCGAGATCGGCGCCGAGCCGGGCCGCCACCTGGGTAGCCACCAGGCTGTTGCCGCCCAGGGCGAAGAAGTCGTCGTCCCGGCCGATCCGCTCGATCCCGAGCACCTCGCCGAACACCCTGGCCACCGTCTGTTCCACCGGCCCGGCGGGCTCGGCGTAGGCGACGACGGTGCGGGCGGGCGCGGGCAGCGCCTTGCGGTCGAGTTTGCCGGAGGCGTTCACCGGCAGGGCGTCGAGCAGTACGAACGCGGCGGGCACCATGTACGCGGGCAGCGCGCGCAGCGCGGCCTCGCGCAGCAGTTCCACCGCGACCGCGCCCGGCTCGGCCTCCACCACATAGGCGACCAGCTGTTCGCCGACGCCCGCGTCGCCACGCACGACGACGACGGCGCGCACCGCGCCCTCGACGCCTTCGAGCACGGCCTCGATCTCGCCGAGCTCGATCCGCAGACCGCGCAGCTTCACCTGGAAGTCGGTGCGGCCCAGGTATTCCAGTTCACCGTTGGTGGTCCAGCGGACCAGGTCGCCGGTGCGGTACATCCGCTCGCCCGGCGCGTCCAGGTCGGCGACGAACCGCCCGGACGTCAGCTCGGGCCTGCCGACATAACCCCGGGCGAGCTGTACCCCCGACAGATACAGCTCACCCGGAGCCCCGACCGGTACCGGCCGCAGCCGCGAGTCGAGAACATGGAGCCGGGTGTTGAACACCGGCGCGCCGATCGGCACCGTGGTCCGGTCCGCGTCGTTCACCTCGTGGAAGGTGACGTCGACGGCGGCCTCGGTCGGACCGTACAGGTTGTGCAGCCGCGCTCCGGTGAGCAGCCGCAGCCGCTGCGCCAGGGCGGCGGGCAGTGCCTCACCCGAGGCGAAGACCAGTCGCAGCGAGGAGTGCTCGGCGATCTCCTGCTGGGCGAGAAAGGCTTCCAGCATCGATGGCACGAAATGCGCGACCGTGACGCCGTATTCGGCGATCACGCCGCGCAAGTAGCCGGGATCCCGGTGCCCGTCGGGCTCCGCGAGCAGCAACGTCGCGCCGATCTGCAAGGGCCAGAAGAACTCCCACACCGAGACGTCGAAGGTCATCGGGGTCTTCTGCAGCACCACGTCGACGCCGTGCAGCCGGTAGGCCTGCTGCATCCACACCAGCCGGTTGACGATCGCGGCGTGCTCGACCGCGACGCCCTTGGGCAGACCGGTCGAACCGGAGGTGAAGATGACGTAGGCGGGATGGCCGGGGCGCAGCGGCGCGGTGCGGTCGGCGTCGGTCAGCGGGGTGTCGGCGTAGTCGGTCAGCTCGAGCGCGTCCACGGCCAGCACCGGCAGCGCGTCGGCGCCGGGCGCGCCGTCGCGGGAGGTGGTCAGGACGGCGGCCGGGGCGGCGGTGGCCAGGATGTGGGCGATCCGCTCAGCGGGGTGATCGGGGTCGATCGGCACGTAGGCCGCACCGGCGGCGAGCACCGCGTACATGGCGACGACCAGCTCCGGCGAGCGCCGAATGCTCAGCGCCACCAGCGATTCGGGGCCGATGCCGTCGGCGCGCAGACGCCGGGCCAGCCGGTTCACCTGCTGGGCCAGCTCGCGGTAGGTCAGGGTGGCGGCGTCCTCGCCCGCCATCCGCACGGCGACGTCGTCGGGGGTGCGGGCGACCTGGGCCTCGAACAGCGCGGGCAGCGTCGCCGACGCCACCGCGCGCTCGGCCAGGGCGGCCGCGACGTCGAAACCGGTCGCGTTCCAGATCTTGGTGCTGACCTGGAGTTCCAGCTCGGTCGCCACTTCGATCGCGCCGATCGCGGTGTCCAGGTCGGCGGCGGCGAGGCGCTCGAGGAAACCGAGGAATCGGGAATGATGCCGGGCCAGGGTGTCGGCGTCGTAGAGGTGCGGGTTGGCCTCGAAGTCGACGTGTACGCGATCGCGATCGCCGTAGTAGACGTTGAGGCTCAGGTCCTCGATGGGGCCGGTGGACAGCACCCGGTAGCGGCCGGTGGTGGTGCCGAGGGTGAGGTCGCTGCGGAAGAGCATGAAGTTGGCGAGCGGGCCGAACAGCGCGCGCCGGGCGGGGCGGCCGTCGTCCTCGGCGTCGCGGCGGATGTCCTCGGCGCGGTAGCGCTGATGCCGCAGCGCGCCGGCCACCTCGACGCGGGCCGCGCGCAGCAGCTCGCCCCAGGTGGTGGGGGCCCCGGCGGCGCCGGTGGGCAGGCGCAGCGGCACGATATTGGACAGCATGCCCGCCGAGCGGCGCATCACCGCGGTGGTGCGCGCGGTGACGGGCAGGCTGAGCACCGCGTCCGGGCGGTCGGTGAGCCGGCCGAGGTAGGCGGCGAAGGCGGCCAGCAGCACCGCCGAGATGGTCGAATCATCACTGGCGGCAATGGTTTCCAGCCGATCGACCAGCTTCTCGGAGAGCCTGCCGCCGGTCACCAGGTTGATCGCGGCGCGCGGCGCGGTACGGCTGTCGAGGCTGGTCGGGCTGTCCAGGCCGGCGATGCGCTGGGCCCAGTGCTCGCGGTCGTTGGCGAAGCGGGTGCTCTCGCGGTAGCGCTGTTCGCCGTCGACGAGGTCGGCCAGGTCGCCCGGGGCTGCCGCCTTGACCTCGGTGCCGAGCACGCGGGCGGTGTAGAGCTCGGCGATGCGCTGGGAATTGGTGAAGGCGCCGTAGCCGTCGAGCACGATGTGGTGTCCGCGCAGGTACCAGAACCAGCGGTCCTCGCCGACGCGCAGCACCGCGCCCGCCACCAGCCGGTCGGTGAGCAGGTCCAGCGGCGCGCCGAACTCCGCGCGCATCCACTCGTGGGCGGCGGCGACGGGGTCGTCGTGGTGGCGCAGATCGATCAGCGGCAGCTCGTTCTCGACCGGGATGGTGTGGTCGACGACCTGGTAAGGGACACCGTCGGATTCGCCGATGCGCACCAGCGGGGAACCGTAGGTGTGCGCCGCCTCGGCCGTGACCTGTTGCAGCACAGCCGCATCCAGCTCACCGGTGATGTCGACGTACTGGGCGATGGTGATCGGGACCTCGGGGTCGAGCAGCTGCGCGTACCAGACTCCCAGCTGGGCCGGTGTCAGCGGGAACGGTGCCGACGCCGTGGCGGCGACCTCCGCTTCCTGCGGTCGCGCGCTGAACCCACCCAACTCCGTACCGTGCACCAGAGCCTCCTCGAATCGCGAAAAAAAGCAGAGGCGAACCGTTTTCGGGCAGCACGAAGACACCTGAGGTACTCCGTGGAGCGAGAAATTCGCCTGTGAGCGCAGTGGGCGCAACCGCCACACTCGCGCAGGATCCCCGACAGATCATGTGGACGAGATCGACGGCCCGGTGGACCGCCGGCGCGACGAACCACTGTGTCCGTCGCGGGGTGCCTAGCTGTTGATCGTTCCTCCAACATCGCGGCCGCGGCCCGAACCTCGCGCCCCGGCTATGTCACTTACATCACATGGCTGCCTGTCCATGCATTGCAGACACTAGGCGGTCAGTTAATAAAAAGAAACTTTTTCCGCTAAAAAAATCGGACGAACGTCCAGTCTCTCCGGGGAGGTTGCCGCGACCTGGGCATCAGTGTGTGCCACACCACATCTACGCCAGATGTGTGAGCTACCACACTTTCAGAACGGGAGACTATGAGCCGAAACGTTGCATCTGCGTTGCATCGGCACCGAGGCGCCGATCGAGCACCCGGATCTTGGCCTCGATCTGCGCATACAGTGGCGAATCGCGGTCGACGGTGGACCGGTACGCGGCCCACGCGGCGGCGTCGTCGCGACCTTCCGGGCCCGCGGTCCACCGGCGCAGCACGCCGGGATCGGCGGACGCGAGCACGGCGGTGCGCAACCGCACCCGAAGCTCGTCTCGGATGTCGCAGATGCCCGGAGCCGACGATCTGGGGAGCACCGGACCGGCATACAAGCGCAATGCGGATTCGATATCACCGGAGTCGAGCGCGGCCCGCAGGGCCTCCACATCGGTTGCGACATGGACGCGCAGACGGTATGGGCGCGATCCGACGACCGTCGCGCCGATCACCGACCGCAGGCGCGACATCGCCGCGCGGATGGTGCCGTTGTCGAGATCGGTGTCGTCGAGCAGCAGCGCCAGATGATCGGCGCCGAGCCCCTCGGGATGCTCGGTGAGCAACAGCAGGATCTCGGCATGGCGTTGCGACAGCGATACCCGCTCCCCCGCCACACTCAGTTGCGGCTGGCCGAGCCCGAGGACCTCGAGCCCGAGCCGGGCCGGTTCCGCGTCGGCGGCTTGCTCGCCCGGGCGGTTCGGCTCGGCCGCGGGGACCCCGCGGCCGGCGCGCATCGCCCGCAGCACCAGATCCATCTCGGCGGCCGTCGCCGCGGCTTTGACCAGAGCGAGGATTTCAGGCTTGGCCACCCGCATCCCGCCGGCAATCATCAGCACGCCGATCAATCGGCCGTCCGGCTCGTGCACGGGGGCCGCCGCGCCGGTGATCTGATGCATCCGATGGAGGAAATGCTCGGGTCCGTGGATCCATGTCGCGCGACCGGTGCGCACGACGAGACCGACCGCGTTCGTGCCGATCCGGCGCTCGCTCAGATCGTCGCCTTCGCGCACGCCGATCTCGGCGGCGGCGGCGACCTGCTCCGGATGGCCGTGCACCGACAGCACACGACCGAACTGGTCGGCGACCGTCACGATCAGTCCAGCCCGCGCCGCGTCCTGGACCAGCAGTTTGTCGATGAGTGGCATCAGTGCGGCGATGGGATGGGCATCCCGATAACGCACCAGATCGGCACCACGAAGACCGCGACCGTCGAGTATGTCCGTCGGATCGATTCCGCCACGCGTACTGCGCAACCAGGACTCGAGAACGAGCGGACGCAACAGGCCGGCCAGCTGGGTCAGCTGGTCACCACCGGCACTGAGAAAACCATGGGCCTGTGCGGCATAGGCTTCCAGAGCTCCGAGCTGTGCGCCCGACTCCGCCGCCTGCCGTGGGGGCCGCCCACCTGCGAGATTGCTGACCATTTGCCTTTCTTTCCCGCTACAAACTGTACCGGTGAGTTATCGGCAGCCTCGCCAGAAGTGTGGGTTTGTCCCGCAGGTCACATTGTGGTAGCAGATGTCACTTCGTCACACCCGGTGTCGACGCGCTATCACTGTGGCGAGCAGCACCGTCGCGGCCTGCGGACCGCGGCGCAAGGGGACCGGCACGATCGACAGATCGGCCACCGTCAGACCCTCGATGCCGTGCACCCGGCCGCGATCGTCGACGACGGCGCGCGGGTCGTCGGCGGGGCCCATCCGGCAGGTGCCGGAAAGGTGCTGGGACGTCCCCAGATGCGAGCGTAGCCAGGCATCGTCGACGGTGCCCGGCGTCCGCCCGAGAATCCGCCCGGCGAGTTCGACCCCCGCGCGCAGGCGATCCCGATCGACGGCGGCGCGCAGATAGCCCTGGTCGATCCGGGCGGGAACGGCCGGGTCGGCGGAGACGAGGCCGAGCGTGCCGGATGCCTCCGGCAGCATCAGCGCGACGCCGAGCCTGCGCAGGCCGGGCGTGAACATCGGGGTATACGGGCGCAGTTCGAGGTCGCCGAGTTCCAGGACGTATTCGAGGGCGACCGTGCTCGCCGTCGGCGTCGGGCCCGGGTACTCGACACCGATCTCGGGATGGTCGGTGCACCACTGCCCCACCGGCGCGGGCCGCACCACCGGGATGCCGAGCGAGCGCAGGAGCGGTTCCGGGCCGATCCCCGAGCGGATCAGCAGCGCGGCCGATTCCACCGCGCCCGCGCACAGGATCACCCGGTCGGCGTAGGCCGTGCCGCGTTCGCGACCGCGCGCCCATTCGACGCCGAGCACTCTGGCGCCGTGCGACACCAGGCGGGTCACCGTCGTCGCGGCGGCGATCGTGAGGTTCGGGCGGGCGAGCGCGGGATAGAGATGAGTGATCGCGGTGCCCGCTCGGCGACCGTGCGCGATCGCCAACGGCACGCGTCCGAAGCCGACCGCCTCCCCCGGGTGGACCGCGGCGGCGCCGTGTTCTCGGCCGGGCGGAAGTGCTTCGGGGTGTGGCGCGTTCAGATCGGCGATCTCGGCGAAGCCCGCCGCCGCGCATCGGGTGGCGAAATCCACGCTGACCGGGGTCGGCTCGGTCGTGCGGCGGATCGGGATCGGGCCGGTGGTGCCGTGACCGGGCGCGGTGCCGAAATCGTGGTCGGTCTCCAGCCCGCGCAGGAACGGCAGCACCGCGTCGAACGACCACAGCGCACTGTCCGCCGCCGCGCTCCAGGCCGCGAAGTCGGCGGCGGGCGGGCGGACGAAATAGCAGCCGTTGATCGCACCCGAGCCGCCGATCAGCTTGCCCCGCACGATGTTCCCCGGATACCGCCACACCACGGCGGATTCCGGGCCGACCGGCAGCCGGCCCGGATCGAGCAGGTCGGCGGGCATCGCGGCCGCCGACGGCCAGACCGGACCCGCCTCGAACACGTTGACCGTGTGCGCCGGGTCTGCGCTGAGCTCGGCCGCGACCACGCAGCCGGCCGAGCCGGCGCCGACGACGAGTGTGTTCGTCACGCGGCCGAACTCAGCGCGGCGGCACGCTCGGCTTGAGCGCCTCGAAGCTGCGCGCCCTGATCACGCCGAGCCACAGGCCACTGCCGTAGGCCACGTCGTCGAGACGCTTGTAGGCGACATAGCGCACCGGATCGAGCCCGCCGGCGTCGCGATGGGTGAACCAGTCGGCCAGCCCGTCGGCCAGGGCCATGGTGATCGCGATCTTGCGAATCCGCCGGGAAGCGAGCACCGCGATCAGCGTCACCGGCCAATAGTCCCGGCACATCGCCGAAGCCAGCCGCCACATTCCGGCGAAATAGCCGCGCGCCAGATACACCGCCGCGATGCGCGTGGGGTTGTCCAGTTCGGTGAACACCCGCCGCATCCGCACCAGCGCGGTGGCCAACGTGACCAGCCCACCGAGCAGGCCCCATTTGGACAGCGTCGCGAACAGGATGCTCGCCAGCACGGTCCAGGTCGGCACCGACAGCGGCGAAACCATGCCCGCGTGCCGCTTGCCCAGCGGCGCGGCGCCGGTGCCGTAGAACAACCTTCGGCCGAACCACGCACGGAATGCCACCCGATGGTCGTGGGCGACGTGCGCGGCGGGCTCGTAGCGCAGCCGCCAGCCCGCCCGTTCCAGCCGCCAGCACAGGTCGACGTCCTCGGCCACCTGCATCGACTCGTCGAAGCCGCCCTCGTTGAGCAGCGCCGCGCGCCGGGTCAGCAGGGCCGCGCTCGGCACGTACGACACGACTCCGCGCGCGTGCACCGCCGCCTCGCGTCTGCCCAGATCCAGCGAGGACCGGGTGTGCTCGTAGCGGGCCAGCGCGTTGGACTCCTTGTCCAGCGCGACGATCCGCGGCGCGACCAGCGCCACCTGCGGATCGCTGAAGTGCCCGAGCATCACCTCGAGCCAGCCGCTGCGCGGCACCACGTCGGAGTCCAGGAACGCGACGAAGCCCGTTGTGGCCGCCCGTAATCCGGCGTTGCGCGCGGCGGCCGGGCCGAGCGGGGACTCGTGCCGCAGCACCGTCACCTGCCCACGGCCCTGCCGGGGCGGGATCCGCACCGGCTCGTCGGAACCGTCGTCGACGACGATCACGTTGTGCCCACGCAGCGTGGCCAGCAGCCGCATCAACCCGTCGGCGTTGTTGTACAGCGGGATGACGACGGTGATGTCGTCGAGCGAGGGCAGCAGCCGCGGCCGCGGGTTCGCCACACCGGAATCGAGCAGCCGGCGGGCGACGATCGCGGACTTGGTATCGGTCACCTCCAGGTACCCGTCGCCGATCAGCTCGGCGGCCTCCGGGGCCAGGCGCAGCATCCGCGCGGGCGATCCACCGATCAGGATCCGACCCCCGGAAAATGCGCGTACCCGTGGATCGATCCGTACCCCGAAGCCGTCGGGCAGACGATCATGGCGCATTCCTCGCATGCTATGCGCACTCGAGCTCGCAGACATCATCACCCCACAAAAAAGGAGGAAAGTCCGCCAGAAATGCCGCCGTGACCGATATCCGGGCGCGTCAACAAGATCGGCAGCGCACTTTCGGCAACCGACCCGTCTATCCGAGTGGACTCTCGTTGCACGCCTTGGCAGGAGCGCGCTTGACCGTCAACGGCAGCGAGACCCGACCACGGGTACGGACCGGGCGCGAATGATCGACCGCGGGTCGCGGAATCGTGCGGCCCGGCATCGACAGTGCCGCTTCGCCATAGCCCTGCACGCATTCCGGGTCGGGACCGTTGGCGGGCAGGCCGGTGAAGAACTTCGCCGCCATGCAGCCGCCGCGGCACGCGTCGTAGTGCGAGCACTTGGTGCAGGCGCCGCCGTCGACCGGCTCGCGCAGTTGGGCGAACAGCTCCGAGGTGGTCCACACCGCGTCGAAACCGCCGTCGGCGACGATGTTTCCGGCCTTGAACCGGTCGTGGATGGCGAACGGGCAGGCGTAGACGTCACCGACCGGATCGACCAGGCACACCACCCGGCCCGCGCCGCACATGTTCAGGCCCGGCAGCGCGGAACCGAACGCCGACAGGTGGAAGAACGAGTCGCCGGTCAGCACGCCCTCGCCGTTGGCGACGAGCCAGTCGTAGAGCTCGCGCTGCTGTTCGGGCAGCGGGTGCAGCTCGTCCCAGACGTCGGCGCCGCGGCCGGACGGACGCAGGCGGGTCAGCCGCAGGGTCGCGCCGTAACGGTCGGCGATGGCCTTGAATTCGTCGAGCTGGGCGATGTTGTGCCGGGTCGCGACGACCGAGAGCTTGGCGTCCTTGAACCCCGCGTTGTGCAGGTTCTCCAGGGCGCGGATCGCGGTGTCGTAGGAGCCGGGGCCGCGCACGGCGTCGTTGACCGCGGCGTCGGCGCCGTCGAGGGAGATCTGCACGTCGACGTAGTCGCTGGCGGCCAGCCGCGCGGCGACCTCCTCGTTGATGCGAACGCCGTTGGTGGAGAACTTGACCCCGACATGATGGGCGGTCGCGTAGTCGACCAGCTCCCAGAAGTCGGGTCGCACCGTCGGCTCACCGCCGCCGATGTTGACGTAGAAGATCTGCATGCGCTCGAACTCGTCGATGAGCGCCTTGCACTGCTCGGTCGTCAGCTCGTTCGGGTCGCGGCGACCCGACGAGGACAGGCAGTGCACGCAGGACAGGTTGCACGCGTAGGTGAGTTCCCAGGTCAGGCAGATCGGCGCCGCCAGACCGGATTCGAACCGGTCGATCAGCTTGCCGCCCTGGGTGGTGTCCGTGGAGGCAGGCAGGCTCACCGGTGTCACCGGCGTGACCGGGCCCGGCGCGGGCACGATCATGTCGGTGTCGGCCAGCTGCGCCAGCGCCTTGATGTGGGCGTCGGACGCGCCGACGCCTTTGGCTCGCAGCGCGTCCCGCACCGAGGCGTGAGCAGGCAGCGACTGCACCACGTCGACCAGATCGCGGCTCTTGAGGAACGAGAGCTTGCGAGTGCCGAAGTGGTACAGCAGCGCACCGAAGGACTCCGGGCGCAGCGAGACGCGCGGATGCAGCGCCCAGCGGGTGTCGAGATCGAGCACGCCTGCCTCCATGGTCAGTACACGCCGCACATGCCGTCGATGCTGACCTCTTCGATCAGCGTCTCGGTGACCAGGTCTTCGTCGGATTCGACGGTCGCAGGCGTTGCGTTCTCGGGCATGACTACCTCCATTGTGTTGCCGGTCACCGCCGACTTTAACGTCAGTCACTGCCATAAAGGGGCGGAATTCGAAAATCTCGATGGCCGCGAGCACCTCGGCGCACCCCTCTAGACTTCCGGGAGCAGGACGGGAACGCCGCCGGTGGGTCCGGTGGCAGTAGAGGTGAGGCGGAAGCTTGCGTAACCACGGAGGGGCAGGGAGCGGCGCGCATTCCACACTCTCGGAGTCGGAGATCGTCGAGGCGGCACTGCGAGTCGTGCGCGAGGACGGCGTGGAGAAACTGTCGATGCGCAGGCTCTCCCGCGAGCTCGGCGTCTCGCCGATGGCGCCGTACTACTACGTCGCCGACAAGCGGGAACTGCTCGATCTGGTGGCCAGCGCGGCCCTGCTCGGGGTCCGCAAGCCCACCCGGGAGTCGGGGCCGTGGCAGGAGCGCCTGCGCGACCTCATCGATCAGATAGACGATAAACTGCGCAGGCATCCCGGCCTGGGCGACATCCTGCTCGAGCAGATGCTCGGCAAGCAGCTCGACCTGATCGACGCCGTGATGGAGATCCTGTTCGACGCGGGCTTCAGCGACCGCAACGTGCTGGCCGCGTATGCGACCATCCACACCTACCTGTTCGGCCGCAGCCGGGTGAATCCGCGGGACCGCTCCGCCCCGGCGGACGTGCTGTTGCCCGAGGCGGTGGCACGGGCCACGAAGTACATGGCGGACCTGCGCGGCAAGTACTCCTACGACTTCGGGATGGAGGTGCTGGTCGCCGGTCTCGAGGCGCAGCTTGCCCTGCAGGCGCGTCCCGACCTAGCATGAAACTGAAACACGTTCTAGTTTTGTTCGAGAGGACGACATGACCACAGTCGAGGTTCCGCACGGTTCGCGGTCGGTGGTGCTGCGGGTGGCCGCGGTGATCGCCGAAACGGCCGACACCCACTCCGTGGTCTTCGAGGTGCCCGCCGACCTCCGCGAACGCATGGCCTACACCCCGGGCCAGTTCCTGACCCTGCGCATCCCCAGCGACCAGACCGGCTCGGTCGCCCGCTGCTACTCGCTGGCCAGCTCGCCGTTCACCGACGATCTGCCCAAGGTGACGGTCAAGCGCACCGAGGGCGGCTACGGCTCGAACTGGCTGTGCGACAACATCTCCGCGGGCGACGAGCTCGAGGTGCTGCCGCCCTCGGGCGTGTTCACCCCCAAGAACCTCGACGAGGACCTGCTGCTGTTCGGCGCGGGCAGCGGCATCACCCCGGTGATGTCGATCCTGAAGTCGGCGTTGTCGCAGGGCAGCGGCAAGATCGTGCTCGTCTACGCCAACCGCGACGCCGACTCGGTGATCTTCGCCGACGAACTGCGCGACCTGGTGGGCAAGCATCCCCAGCGCCTGTCGGTCATCCACTGGCTCGAGCCGCTGCTCGGCCTGCCGACCGCCGACATGCTGGCCACCCTGGTCGCGCCCTACACCGCCTACGAGGCGTTCATGTGCGGACCCAAGCCGTTCATGGACCTGGTCCACGACGCGCTGGCCACCCTCGAGGTGCCGCGCAACCGCACCCACGCCGAGATCTTCAACTCGCTGGCGGGCGATCCGTTCGCCGACCACGCTCCCGTCGACCTCAGCGAGGAAGAGGCGGCCGACGCCGCGACCGTCGAGGTGGAGCTCGACGGCCAGGTGCACGAGCTGTCCTGGCCGCGCAAGCAGACGCTCGTCGACATCATGCTCGACAAGGGCCTGGACGTGCCGTACTCCTGCCAGGAGGGCGAGTGCGGCTCCTGCGCTTGCACCGTGCTCGAGGGCAAGGTCGAGATGGCCAACGCCGAGATCCTCGACCCCGAGGACATCGAGAACGGCTACATCCTCGGCTGCCAGGCCCGGCCGGTCACCGACCACCTGAAGATCCAGTTCTGAGCGGGGCCGCGCCGCCTCAGCGCAGCGCGCGGTAGGCGGCGCGTTCCTCGGGCGTCAGGTGCTCGACGGCGTAGCTCAGGGCGGTCCGGCCCATCCCGGCCGCGTTGGCGTCGAGGAAGCCGGTGAGCACCGCCGGATCGACGCGTTTGCCGATCTCGCGCAGCATCCAGCCCAGCGCCTTCTGGATGAGATCGCGGCGGTCGTCGAGCAGCTCGCTCGCCAGTTCCAGCGTGGTGCTCGGATCGCCCGCCTTGATGAAGGCGAAGGTCGACAGCAACGCCACCCGCCGCTCCCACAGCGAATCCCGCCGCGCCAGGTCGAACAGCAGGCCGCGGTCCTTGTCGAGCAGCCACGGGCCGACGATGTTCTCGGCGGAGGCGTCGACCAGATCCCAGTTGTTCACCCGGCCCCGGCGCACCGCGTCCAGGTAGAACTCGACCATCTCCGCGCGCGCCGCGTCGTCGCGGGTGCGCGGTTTCGACGCCGCCGCGAAGCGGGCGTTCAGGATGAGCAGCGCGGCCAGCCGTTCCTCGTGGACCGGGCTGTCGAGCAGGTCGCCGATCTGCTTCAGCGGCAGCGTGGCGAACTGTTTGGCGACCTTGCGCGTGGCGGGGACGCGAACGCCGAGGAAGACATCGCCCTCACCGTATTCACCGGCGCCCGTCTTGAAGAAGCGCTGGAGGTGGATGGCATCGGCGGGATCGGCTCGCTCGGCGAGCGCCGCCCGCACCTGCGCGGCGGTGGGGAGCTCGGACACAGGGCACCTCCGGCGTCGGGGGAATTCCCTCGCATTCAACACCGGCGGACCGACAGATTCGCGTCGGCCGCCGACGGGCGTGTCCGCCGACCGATCGGCTCGGCGACCTCAGCCGGGCAGCGCGCCGACGACCCGGCCGGACTCGAAAGTGGCGGCACTGCTGGGCAATTCCCCCGGCCTGCCGCTGTTGCGGACGGTGACGGTGCCGGTGCCGGCGGTCGGGCGGCCGAGTTCGTCCATCTTGCGGATCGTCTGCGCGGCGACGGCCTGAGCGCTGTCGAACAGGCGAACGCCGTCCGGCAGCGCCCCGATGATGGCATCGATGACCAGCGGATAGTGCGTGCAGCCCAGGACGACGCCCTCCACATCGGCGGGCGTGCGAGCGGCCGCGTCGGCGATGGACTCGCCGATGGCGGACAGGTCGCCGCGGTCGATCGCGTCGGCCAGGCCGTGGCAGGCCACCCCGACGACTTTGGCGTCTCCGGCGAACTGGGCGATCAGGTCGGCCTGGTAGCGGCTGGCGGTGGTCGCCGCGGTCGCCCACACGGCCACCGAACGGCACTGCGCCGCCGCCGGCTTGATGGCGGGCACGGTCCCGATCACCGGCACCGACTCCCCCACCTCGGCCCGCACGTGCGCCAGCGCGGTCACGCTCGCCGTATTGCACGGCAGCACGATCACTTCGGCGCCGAGTTCCAGCGCCTGCCGCGCCGCACCGAGCACCCGCTCGACCACCCAGTCCTCCGGCTTGGGCCCCCAGGGCGCGCCCTCGGGGTCGAGCAGCAGCAGCAGATCCGCATCGGGACGCATTGTGCGCAACCACGCCGCCGTCGGCAGCAGGCCGAGGCCGGAATCGATAAGCGCGACGATCACGGGTCCACCGTATTACAGGCCCGCGAATCGACCTGCCGCGACCGTATCCCCGCGCACTACACCAGTTCGATCTCGTCGAAGCCCACCGTCAGCGTGTGCCGCCGTTCCCGCAGCACACCGCCTTCGCGGTGCACGCTCCCCTCCGCGAATTCCAGCCGCACCGTGGCGCGGCGCACGTCGACCTCCCTGACCACACCGCAGACACCGCTGAACGGGCCTTCCGGGAAATAGACGACATCACCGGCCGAGTACTCGGTAAACCCCACGGCGCCACAGTAATCCAGGCCGGTGACGAGGTCCCGGCGTCGGCCGGTTCTCAGCCGCCGTCCCGATCGATCGGCGCGGCGGCTGTGAACCTTTCCGGATCAGCCCGCGGCGGCGAGCAGGTCGGCCACCGGGGTGTCGGTGGCCAGCTTGGCGCGCAGCTTCATCACCTGACCGGTCAGACCGGCGCCGAGAACGGCGGTGAGGATGCCGTCGCGGGAGTAGTAGGCCAGGAACTTGCGGCCGTCGTCACTGACCACGGTGACGTCGTCGGCGGGCGACGGGGTGCCCAGCGCCTGGATCTTGACGTCGTACTGGTCGCTCCAGAAGTACGGCACCCGGGCCGCGGTCGGGGCCGCACCGCCGAGCAGCGCGGTGACCAGCAGCTTGGCCTGCTCGCCCGCGCTGGTCCAGTGCTCCACCCGCTTGCGGACACCGGTGTCGTGCTGCCAGGCGGCCACGTCGCCGACCGCCCAGACGGCCTCCGCGGAGGTGCGGCCGACCTCGTCGGCGAGCACGCCGCCCCCGGCGGAAGCCTCGGCCAGTTCGATGCCGGAACCGGCCAGCCAGTCGGTCACCGGCACCGATCCGACACCGACCACCACCAGGTCCGCATCGACCTCGGTGCCGTCGGTGAGCAGCGCGCCGCGCACCCGGCCGGATTCGTCGGACCGCAGGGTGTCGACGCCGACGCCGCAGCGCAGGTCGACGCCCTCGTCGCGGTGCATGCGGGCCACCAGCCCGCCGATCCGCTCGCCGAGCACCGAGGCCAGCGGAGTCGGCTGCGGCTCGACCAGAGTCACCGCGACATCCGCGGCCCGGAAGCTCGCGGCCAGTTCGCAGCCGATGAAACCGGCGCCGATGATCAGCGCCCGATTCGCGCCGTCCAGTTCGGCGCGCAGCGTCTCGGCGTCCTCGTGGGCGCGCAGCACGTGCACGCCCGCCACCTCGGGCAGCCCGGGCAGCCTGCGCGGGCGCAGCCCGGTCGCGATGATCAGCTGGTCGTAGCCGAGGTCGCTGCCGTCGGCGAGGGTGATCGTGCGCGCGGCGGTGTCGACGCCGGTGACGGCGGTGCCGAGGCGCAGCTCGATATCCTTCTCCGCGAAGAACTCCGGCGGCCGCAGGGTGGTGTCGTCGGTCTCGCCGCGGACGAACTGCTTCGACAGCGGCGGGCGGTCGTAGGGCGGACGCGACTCGTCGCCGAGCAGCAGCACCCCGCCCTCGTACCCGGCCCGGCGTAGTTCCTCCGCCGTGCGCAGGCCTGCCAGACCCGCTCCGACGATCACGATGGGCGCGCTCATACCTGTGTCCTCTCGGCCTGTGCGGCGCCCTGCCTGCTCGCGCGAGCCACCGCCGCCGGGAGCTGACCGCTCATGCTCTCTCGATTCGGCATGCTCGGGCGCCCTACGTGGTTACGCAGACTGCCGCCTTCGGGCGCTGACCGCTCATGCCATGTTCTTGTGTTGCGGGCCACTACGGCCCCGAAGATGTTTGTACCAGTGCGACCCGCCACAGGTGACACCCACGTCGCAACGCAACCGTGCCGCTTCCGATGTCGACCGGGCGGTCAATCAGGGGTAGACCGAGGTCAGAAGTATTTTTCGTCTCATCGAGGAGGCATTCCCCATGTTCACCGACAGCCGCGCACAGGATCTTCTCGCCGTCGTGCTCGGCGCATTCACCGCGCTGTCGCCCCTGTGGGTCGACACCAACGACAACGCCCGCTGGACGCTCATCGTGCTCGGCGTACTCATCGCCGCGACCGGGCTGATCCAGATGGCCCGGGCGAGCATGTCCAGCGCCGACTACGCGATGGGCCTGTTCGGCGTCCTGCTGTTCATCTCGCCGTGGGCGATGGACTTCACCGCGTTCCGCGGCGCCTCCTGGACCGCATGGGTGGTCGGGGTAGTGACGGCGGTGGTGGCGGTCGCCGCGCTGCCCGCGATGAACGAACGCCTGCACAAGATGGCTCCGCATCACTGATGCCGGGCCGACGCGTCGGGCGCCGCAACGCGAAACGCGATGGCGACGCCCGGCAACTCATTCTGGATGCCGCCGAGAACCTGTTCGCCACACAGGGATTCGACGCCACCCCGACCGCGGCCCTGGCCGCGGCCGCCGGTGTGCCCAAGGGCTTGGTCTTCTACTACTTCCCCACCAAGAACGCGATCTTGTCCGCGCTCATGCGCGAACGCGTCCCGGAACACCCGATCGACGATCTCGGAGCCGTGGTCGCCCCCGGTGATCCGGCCGCCAGCCTGATCAACCTCGACTCCGCCATCAACCTGCGCGACCACCATTCCTCGGTCCTGCGGGTGATCATGTGGCGCGAGGCCGACACCCACCCCGACGTGCGGCGTACCCTGCGCAACCTGCGCGACCAGCTTCTCGACGCCACCGCCCGCGTCCTGCAGGCCAGCGTCCCCACGCCCGTCCGTCCGAGCACCCTGCACGCGTGCGCGTCGGCCTGGGTCTCGGCCATGTTCGCCATCGCCAGCACCGACCGCCTGCACGCCCTGGACGGCGTCCCGGTGCCGACCCCCGACGACCTGCTCGATGTCGCCCAGGTGGTGGCGGCGGGGATGACCCAGCTCGGCTGAGGACCGCCCGCCCTCACCCCGGCGCGGAGGCGCGTTCGTCGCCGGTCACGGCGTCCGGCGTACCGACCACGGCCGCGCGGGGACGGAGGACCCGCACCGCCACCCCGCCCAGCACGAGGTGCAGGACCGCGGCGACCGACGCGACCGCGTGCAGTCCCGTGACGAACGCGCCGCGCGCGGCGTCGAGCGTCGCGGGAGCCGCCCCGGGCAGCCGCAACGTCTCGCCGAGGGTCGGTGCGAGATCGGGTCCGGCCAGCCGGAAGACCAGCGCGGCCAGCGAACCGAAGACCGCGATCCCGATCGCGTTGCCGAGTTCGTTGCCGGTCTCGGCGAGCGCGGCGGCCGATCCCGCCCGCGCGGGCGGCACCGCCGCGACGGCGATATCGGCGACCACACTGAACGAAATCCCGTACCCGATTCCGGCGACGGCGGTCGAGGCGATGTACCAGCCGATGCCCGCCGCGTCGTCGGCGAGCAGCAACAGCAGCAGTCCCGCCGCGATGCCGAAGTGCGCGCTGATCAGCGCGTTCGACCGGCCGATCCGGGCGACCACGGCCGGGGTCAGCACCGCCGCCACGGGGAGGACGACGGCGCCGGGCACCGCGAGCCACGCGGCGCGGGCGACCGTGAGCCCCAGCACGGATTGCAGATAGGTACTCGCGAGATAGGCCGTCGCCGACCACGCCGCCAGCGGCAGGAACCCGGTGACGATCGCGATCGCGAACACCGGATTGCCGAACAGCCCGAATTCGACCAGCGGGTGCGCGATCCGGAACTGCCTGCGCACGAACCACGCCAGCAGGGCGACGCCCACCAGCCCGGCCACCGAGCCGGTCGCCGACGGACCGTCGGCCGCCGCGTGCTTCAGCGCGTACATGGTGAGCAGCAATCCGGCGGCCGAGGCGAGCACACTCGCCACGTCGACCCGGCCGGTGCCCGGCGCGCGCACCTCGCGCAGCAGCACCGGCGCCAGCAGCAGGAACACCAGCAGCACCGGCAGATTGAGCAACAGCACCGATCCCCACCAGAACCTGGTGAGCAGCTGTCCCGCCACGATCGGCCCGATCGCGAAGCCCGCGGCGAAGGTGGCGGCGAAGATGCCGATGGCCTGGGCCCGCGTACGCGGATCGGGGAACAGGGTGCTCAGGATCGCCAGCGCCGACGGCAGCAACGTCGCCCCGGCGACGCCCATCAGCACCCGCAATCCGATCAGGATCGCCGCGTTCGGCGCGAAAGCCGCTGCCGCCGAGGCGATACCGAAGACCGCGGCGCCGATCAGCAACAGCCGCAACCGCCCGTACCGGTCACCGATGGCGCCGAACGCGATCAGCAGCGAGCCGACCGCGAAGCCGTAACTGTCCAGGATCCACAGGGATTGGTCGGCGCTCGGGGTGAGGGCCTCGGTGAGCGCGGGCATGGCCAGGAACAGCACCGAGCCGTCCATGGCGACCAGCAGCACCGGGCCAAGGATCACCAGCAGGCCGAGCCAGGCCCGCACCGGCGTGGGTGGGGCGTCGTGTCGAGTCATGTCCCGAATCTGCGGCGGTCCGCGCCCGGCAGCCAGACCCGGCGATGGGTACACCTCGCAGAGACACCCGCCGCCCGGCCGCCGTGCCTACGATCGGAAGGCATGGAACTGGAAACCCTCGGCGCCTTCCTCAAGTCCCGCCGCGGCCGGGTCACGCCCGAGTCCATCGGGTTACGGACCTACGGCGTGACCCGCCGGGTTCCCGGTCTGCGCCGCGAGGAGCTGGCCCAGCTGGCCGGGGTCAGCGCCGGGTACTACACGCGGCTCGAACAGGACCAGGCGGGAACGGCGTCGGCGCAGGTCATCGATGCCATCGCGCGGGTGCTGCGGCTGGACGTCGCCGAGACCGCCCACCTGCACAACCTGGCCGAATCGCCCGCCGCGCCCCGGCTGACGCGGTCCGGGCCCGAACGCGCGCACCCGCGAGTCCTCGCCCTGCTCGACGCGCTCGGCGACAGCATGCCCGCGCTCGTCCTCGGCCGCCGTGGTGACGTCCTGGCCTGGAACCCCACCGGGCACGCCCTGTTCGCCGCACACCTCGATGCCGCCGCGCCGGCCGATCCGGCGGTGCGGCCGTCGATCCCGCGCATGTTCTTCCTCGATCCGCTCAGCCGGGACCTGCACCGCAACTGGTCCGAACTGGCCCGCGTCCACGTCGCCTACCTGCGCCTCACCGCGGGCCGCTACCCCACCGACGCGCACCTGGCCGAGCTGATCGGCGAACTCGCCATGCGCAGCACCGAGTTCGCGACCCGGTGGGCCGAAGGGGAAGTCGCCGACTGCACCGTCGGCGCGATGCACCTGCACCATCCCACCGTCGGCGACGTCGATGTCGACTACCAGGTGTGGTTGCAGCCGGACAGCCCCGATCATCGGCTCGAGGTCTACACCCCGCGCGACGCGAGCACCGCCGACGCGCTGCGGCTGCTCGCCCGGGCGGCAGCGGAGAGTGCGAACCGCCCGGATCGGGTCGTCACCCCCGAATGAGCGGCTAGCTCGGCATCAACGGGCGGACAGCACCGACTTTCCATCGCGGCGCCCGCGGCCACGTTCGACCGCAAGCAGTCCGAGCAGGTGGCGCCGTATCCGTGGATACGACGCCACCTGCGCCTCGTCAGCCGGCGATGATCGACTCCGCGACGCCGGCCGGAACCGGCGCGTAGGAGTCGAACACCATGGAGTAGGTCGCTCGGCCGCGGGTCTTCGAACGAAGATCCCCGATGTAGCCGAACATCTCCTGCAGCGGAGTCAGGGCCCGCACGACGCGCGCGCCCGCCCGCTCGGTGAGCTCGGTGACCCGCCCGCGCCGGGCGTTCAGATCACCGATCACCTCGCCGAGATACTCCTCCGGGGTGACGACCTCCACGGCCATCACCGGTTCGAGCAGCACCGGCTTCGCCCGCGCGACCGCCGCGCGCACCGCCGCCGCACCCGCCAGCCGGAACGCCAGATCCGACGAATCCTGCACGTGGGCGGCGCCGTCGAGCAGCGTCACCCGCACGTTCACCAGGGGGAACCCGGCGAGCGCGCCGACCCGCAGCGCGTCCTGCGCGCCCGCGTCGACCGCGGGCAGGTACTCCCGCGGCACGCGCCCACCGGCCACCCGGCTCTCGAATTCGTAGACCGCGCCGTCCTCGGCCACGTGCGGCCGCACCGCGATCACCACCTTGGCGAACTGCCCGCGCCCGCCCACCTGCTTGCGATGGGTGTACTCGAACTGCTCGACGGCGGCGGTGATGGTCTCGCGATAGGCCACCCGGGGCGCGCCGATCTCGGCCTCGACCCGGAACTCCCGGCGCATCCGGTCGACCAGGATCTCCAGATGCAGCTCGCCCATGCCGCCGATGACCGTCTGACCGGTCTCGGCGTCGACCTGCACGGTGAACGTCGGATCCTCCTCGGCCAGGCGCGCCAGGGCGGTGCCCAGTTTGTCCTGATCCGCGCGGGTCCGCGGTTCGATCGAGACCGCCAAGACGGGTTCGGGGAAGGCCATCGACTCCAGCACGACCGGATGGTTCCGATCGCACAGGGTGTCGCCGGTGCGCGTCTCCTTCAGGCCGATGACGGCACAGATCTGCCCGGCCCGCACCCGATCGACGGCGATCTCGGTGCTCGACTGCATCTGGAACAGCTTGCCCAGGCGCTCCTTTCGTCCCGTGGTCGAATTCAGTACGGCCGCACCGGGTTCGACATGTCCCGAGTAGACCCGCAGGTACACGAGCTTGCCGAAGAACGGATGCAGCGCCACCTTGAACGCCAGCGCCGCGAACGGCTCGGCGACATCGGGTGCGCGCTCGAGGTACTCACCCTCCGGCGAGAACCCGTGCACGGCAACGACATCCAGCGGCGAGGGCAGGTAGTCGACGACCGCGTCCAGCAGCGGCTGCACGCCGATATTGGCCAGCGCCGAACCGCACAGAACCGGGTAGGCGCGCGCGTCGATCGTCATCGTGCGGATGGCGGCCTTGAGCACGTCGACCGGAATCGGCGCGCCGGACAGGTAGCGCCGCAGCACCGCCTCGTCGGCCTCGGCGACCGCGGCCACCAGCGCCTCGCGGTGCTGTTCGGCCGTGACGCGCAGGTCGTCCGGGATCTCGACGATCTCGAACCGCGCGCCACGGTCGGTGTCCCCGCGCCACACCTTCGCCGTCATCTCGACCAGGTCGACGATGCCCTCGAACTCGCGCTCGGCGCCGATCGGCAGCTGGATCACCAACGGCCGCACGCCGAGTCGCTCCGCGATGGTCCGCACGGTGAACGCGAAGTCCGCGCCGAGCTTGTCCATCTTGTTCACGAAACAGAGGCGGGGCACGCCGTAGCGGTCGGCCTGCCGCCACACCTGCTCGGACTGCGGCTCGACGCCCTCCTTGGCATCGAACACGGCGACCGCGCCGTCGAGCACCCGCAGCGATCGCTCCACCTCGACGGTGAAGTCGACGTGGCCGGGGGTGTCGAGGATGGTGATCTCGTGCTCGTTCCACCGGCAGGTGGTGGCCGCGGCGGCGATGGTGATGCCGTGCTCGCGCTCCTGGATCATCCGGTCCATGGCGGCGGTGCCGTCGTGGACCTCACCCAGGGTGCGGGTGACGCCGGTATAGAACAGGATGCGTTCGGTGGTCGTCGTCTTGCCCGCGTCGATATGGGCCGCGATGCCGATATTGCGCATGCGGGCGAGGTCGGGCCGGCTCGTGGTCATGGGAATCCCCCAGTACGTCAACTAGTTCGGTCGAAGAAGTCGACGCTCGCCAGTTGTGCGTTCCACCGGACGGCACGGGCATCGAATCACGCGGCGCCACACCGGCGCCCGAGGACCCGATGCGAACTAGCGCCGCGAATGCGGACGTACCGTAACCATGCCCCCAGTTCTACGCGCTCGGACCCCGCGCTGTCGACGGGTTTTCCCGGCCGATGTCCTCGGGGCCCGGCGGGCATAAATCGGCGGTCACGGCAGTTCGTCTCACCGAGGGGACATCGCCGTCGATCGCGGTGGCCTCGTCCAGCGAGTCAGCCCACCCAGAGGAGACCCACCGATGACAGCGGCATTCGACCCGCACGATCTGCTCGCGACAGCGAAGCTCGGCGTGCTCGCCACCATCAAGGCGGACGGACGGCCCCAGCTGTCGCCCGTCACCCCGTACTACGACCGCGAAGCCGGCGTCATCTACGTCTCGATGACCGAAGGCCGCGCCAAGACCACCAACCTGCGCCGCGACCCCAGGGCCGCCGTCGAGGTGACCGCGCCCGACGGCTGGTCCTGGGCCACCGCCGAAGGCAGCGTCACCCTGACCGGTCCCGGCACCGATCCCGACGGCCCCGAGGTCGCCGCCCTCGTCGACTACTACCGCGCCGCCGCCGGCGAGCACCCGGACTGGAACGAGTACCGCGAGGTCATGGTCGCCGACCGCCGCGTCCTCATGGCGCTGAGCGTCGAACACGTCTACGGCGCCAAGATCCGCTGAACGCCGGAACCGTTTCGGCCCCAGGAACTCTCAGGGCTCTGCCAAAGAACCTCGGTACCGTGGGCGCAACGAGCCCGTTCTTCATCCTCAGGCAGGAGAAGCCGTTGAGTCAGGAATCAGTGTTGCGCCGAGTCGTGCACGGCATGAACGCGGGCGTGGTCGCGCTGACCGAAGCCCCCGTCGTCGGCAAGTTCCTCGGTAAGGCGTTCGCGCAGGTCAGCTACGTCGGCCGGCGCTCGGGACGCACCTTCAGCACCCCGGTCAGCTACCGCCGCTCCGGGGACGAGTACGTCATCGGCGTGGCCATGCCCGACAAGAAGCAGTGGTGGCGCAACTTCCTCGGCGAGGGCGGCCCGATCACCTTGCGCATCGACGGCGTCGACAAGGCCGGTCACGCGGTGACCCACCGCGACGACCGTGGCCGGGTCACCGTCCGCGTCCGCCTGCTCGCCCCGGCCTGATTCCCGCCGCTCAGATTCCCGGCGCCGTCAGGAACGCGGTGACGTCGGCAGCGAAGCGCTCGTGCTTGATCGCGCCGAGGTGGCTGGTGTCCGGGTAGACCACGAGGCGGGCGTCGGGAATGCCGTCGGCGGTGCGCCGGAAGGTCTCGACGGAGTAGTACTCGTCCCGCTCACCGCCGACCACCAGGGTCGGGGCGGTGATGTCGGCGAGCCTGCCGTCGAGGTCGAACGCGTCCTCGGCGCGCACGAACGCGAGCGTGTCGGCCGGGTTCTTCGGCCGCACCAGGGGATCTGCGAGCCAGGCGACCGCGCCGACCAGCCGTGCCTTGACCCGCGACTCGATCCCCTGGGTCGCCAGATGATGCAGCGCCCGCTTGCCCGCGGCGGCCGCCGTCGCGTACTTCATCTGCGATTTCCTGGCAGCGTCCTCGAGCCGATACCCCGACGACGCGACCACCAGCCGCCGCACCGCCGACGGATGATCCGCGGCGAGCTGCAAGGCCAGCGACCCACCCGACGAAATCCCGAGCACGTCGACCGGAGCACCGAACTCGCCCAACAGCGCCTCCGCATGCTCGCGCGCGATATCGGCCATCGTCGTCCCCACCGCCATCCCCGGCGCCCGATTCACCGCGTACACCCGGAAGTTCCTGGCCAGCGGCGCCATCGTCTTGATCTCCGAGCTCCGCATCCACCCCCGCGGATTCGCGTGATCGGGCGTGAACCACCGGAGAAACACCAGCGGCGGCCCGTCCCCGAACGCCAGATAGGGCATCCCGTGCTCGAGCACACCCGCGGTGACCTCGAACCCCTGCACCACAGACACGCCTGCCTCCGATCCGCCGGATATCTCCCTCCCGAACGCTACCCAGCGTGGTGCCGCCCCGCGATGACCCCGGAGGTCATGGCGATCTCGTCACTGGCCGCCGCGCTGGATCACTGGTGCTGTGGCCACGCGACAGCCCCGGGAAACGCCGAACGGCGCCGCTCCCGGGGGAGCGACGCCGTTGCGGTGTCAGTGGGTCTACAGACTCACTTGATGATCTTCGTGACGCGACCGGCGCCGACGGTGCGGCCACCCTCACGGATCGCGAAACGCAGGCCCTCGTCCATGGCGACCGGCTGGATCAGCTTGACGGACATCTCGGTGTTGTCACCGGGCATGACCATCTCGGTGCCCTCGGGCAGGGTCACAACGCCCGTCACGTCAGTCGTACGGAAGTAGAACTGCGGACGGTAGTTGTTGAAGAACGGGGTGTGGCGGCCGCCCTCGTCCTTCGACAGGATGTACGCCTGGCCCTCGAACTCGGTGTGCGGGGTGGTGGTGCCCGGCTTCACGACGACCTGGCCGCGCTCCACGTCCTCGCGCTTGATGCCACGAACCAGCAGACCGACGTTGTCGCCCGCCTGGCCCTGGTCGAGCAGCTTGCGGAACATCTCGATACCGGTGACCGTGGTCTTGGTCTTGTCCGGACGGATGCCGACGATCTCGACTTCCTCGTTCACGTTGATGATGCCGCGCTCGACGCGACCGGTGACGACGGTGCCACGACCGGTGATCGTGAAGACGTCCTCGACCGGCATCAGGAAGGGGAGCTCGGTCTCACGGACCGGGTCCGGGATCGACTCGTCGACGGCAGCCATGAGCTCGACGATGGACTCGGCCCACTTCTCGTCGCCCTCGAGGGCCTTCAGGCCGGAGACGCGCACGACGGGGGCATCCTCGTCGAATTCCTGCGACGCCAGCAGCTCGCGGACCTCCATCTCGACGAGCTCGAGGATTTCCTCGTCGTCGACCATGTCCGACTTGTTCAGCGCGACCAGGATGTAGGGCACGCCGACCTGACGGGCGAGCAGCACGTGCTCACGGGTCTGCGGCATCGGGCCGTCGGTGGCGGCCACGACCAGGATCGCGCCGTCCATCTGGGCGGCACCGGTGATCATGTTCTTGATGTAGTCGGCGTGGCCCGGGGCGTCGACGTGCGCGTAGTGGCGCTTCTCGGTCTGGTACTCGACGTGGGAGATGTTGATCGTGATACCACGAGCCTTCTCCTCCGGCGCCTTGTCGATCTGATCGAAAGCGAAGCTCTCGTTCAGATCCGGGTACTTGTCAGCCAGCACCTTGGTGATCGCCGCAGTCAGCGTGGTCTTGCCGTGGTCGACGTGACCGATGGTGCCGATGTTGACGTGGGGCTTCGTCCGCTCGAACTTCGCCTTCGCCACTGTTGTCCTCCTGGACTAGTTAGTGCGTGCTTTTTTGCAGCAGTGCGGTTATTAAGGGGGGTCGTGCTGACGCCCGGTTGCCGGGGCCAAGCGTACTTGGCCCCGGCAAGCGAATTACTCGCCGGTCGCCTTGGCGATGATCTCCTTGGACACGTTGGCCGGAACCTCCGCGTACTGGGCGAACACCATGGAGTAGTTCGCGCGGCCCTGGGTCTTCGACCGCAGGTCACCGATGTAACCGAACATCTCCGAGAGCGGAACCAGCGCCTTGACGACACGGGCACCACTGCGTTCCTCCATGGCCTGGATCTGGCCACGGCGGGAGTTGAGGTCGCCGATCACGTCGCCCATGTAATCCTCGGGCGTGATGACCTCGACCGCCATGAGCGGCTCGAGGATCACCGGACCGGCCTTACGGGCCGCTTCCTTGAGGGCCTGCGAGCCCGCGATCTTGAACGCCATTTCCGAGGAGTCGACGTCGTGGTACGCGCCGTCGAGCAGGGTGACCTTCAGGTTCACCAGCGGGTAGCCGGCGAGCACGCCGTACTGCATGGCGTCCTGGGCACCCGCGTCGACCGACGGGATGTACTCACGGGGCACGCGACCGCCGGAGACCTTGTTCTCGAACTCGTAGTGCGCGCCGTCCTCGCCGACGAAGGGCTCGACCGCGATGATGACCTTCGCGAACTGGCCGGAGCCACCCGTCTGCTTCTTGTGCGTGAACTCGAGCTTCTCGACCGGCTTGGTGATCGTCTCGCGGTAGGCCACCTGCGGCTTACCGACGTTCGCCTCGACCTTGAACTCGCGCTTCATGCGGTCGACGAGGATGTCGAGGTGGAGCTCGCCCATGCCGCCGATGACGGTCTGGCCGGTCTCGGCATCCAGCTTGACCGAGAACGTCGGATCTTCGCGCGCCAGCTTCTGGATCGCGGTGCCGAGCTTCTCCTGGTCGGACTTGGTCTTGGGCTCGATCGAGACCTCGATGACCGGGTCCGGGAACGTCATCGACTCGAGGACGACCTGGTTCTGCGGGTCCGAGAGGGTGTCACCGGTGGTGGTGTCCTTCAGACCGATCACGGCGTAGATGTGGCCGGCCGACGCGGTGGTGACCGGGTTCTCCTTGTTGGAGTGCATCTGGAACAGCTTGCCCAGACGCTCCTTCTTGCCCTTGGTCGAGTTGACGACCTGCGAGCCGGAGTCGACCTTGCCCGAGTACACGCGGACGTAGGTGAGCTCACCGAAGAACGGGTGCACCGCGATCTTGAACGCCAGGGCCGCGAACGGCTCGTCGACGTTCGGCTTGCGGGTGACCAGCTCGTCTTCCTTGCCGGGCACGTGGCCGGTGGTGGCCTCGACGTCCAGCGGGGAGGGCAGGTAGTCGATGACCGCGTCGAGCATGGGCTGCACGCCCTTGTTCTTGAACGCGGAACCACACAGCACCGGGTACAGCTCGGAGTTGACCGTCATCTTGCGGATGGCGCCCTTGATCTCCTCGACCGAGAGCTCCTCGCCGCCGAAGAACTTCTCCAGCAGGGACTCGTCGGACTCGGCGACGGTCTCGAGCAGCTCCTGACGGTACTGCTCGGCCTTGTCCTTGAGATCGGCCGGGATCTCGACGACCTCGTACTCTTCGCCGAGCTTGGTCTCGCCCTTCCAGACCTTGGCGTTGTTCTCGACCAGGTCGACGATGCCCTCGAAGTCGTTCTCCGCGCCGATCGGCAGCTGGATGACCAGCGGCTTGGCACCGAGACGATCCTTGATGGTCTGCACCGTGAAGTAGAAGTCGGCGCCGAGCTTGTCCATCTTGTTCACGAAGCAGATACGCGGCACGTCGTACTTGTCGGCCTGACGCCACACCTGCTCGGACTGCGGCTCGACACCCTCTTTGCCGTCGAACACGGCGACCGCACCATCGAGCACGCGCAGCGACCGCTCCACCTCGACGGTGAAGTCGACGTGCCCGGGGGTGTCGATGATGTTGATCTGGTTGTCTTTCCAGAAGCAGGTGGTAGCGGCGGAGGTGATGGTGATACCACGCTCCTGCTCCTGCTCCATCCAGTCCATGGTGGCCGCGCCGTCGTGGACCTCACCGATCTTGTACGTGATACCGGTGTAGAAGAGGATGCGTTCGGTAGTGGTGGTCTTGCCCGCATCGATGTGGGCCATGATGCCGATGTTGCGGACCTTGTTCAGGTCGGTGAGCACGTCCTGTGCCACGGAAATCTTCCCCGCTCGTTAGCTAGTTGGGATTCTCGGGAACGACCCTGGTTCGGGTCGTCACAATGTCAACGCCGGGGGCGGCACCGAAGTGCCGCGTCCCGACTGAAAGCCTTCCGGCGCCGACACTAGCGACGGGCCGGGCGGCAATCACCAGCGGTAGTGCGCGAAGGCCCGGTTCGACTCGGCCATCTTGTGGGTGTCCTCGCGACGCTTCACCGAAGCGCCGAGGCCGTTGCTGGCATCGAGGAGCTCGTTGGCGAGACGCTCGACCATGGTCTTCTCGCGACGAGCGCGGGAGTAGCTGACCAGCCAGCGCAGCGCCAGGGTGTTGGCGCGGCCCGGACGGACCTCGACCGGCACCTGGTAGGTGGCGCCACCGACGCGGCGGGGCTTCACCTCGAGGGCGGGCTTGACGTTGTCCAGCGCACGCTTGAGGGTGACGACCGGATCGGTGCCGGTCTTCTCACGCGCCTGCTCGAGAGCACCGTAGACGATGCGCTCGGCGGTGGACTTCTTACCGTCCAGCAGGATCTTGTTGACCAGCTGAGTGACCAGCGGCGACCCGTAGACCGGGTCGTTGATCAGCGGACGCTTGGGTGCGGGGCCCTTGCGTGGCATATCAGCTCTTCTCCTTCTTGGCGCCGTAGCGGCTGCGGGCCTGCTTGCGGTTCTTCACACCCTGGGTGTCCAGCGAGCCACGGATGATCTTGTAGCGGACACCGGGGAGGTCCTTCACACGACCGCCACGGACGAGCACCATCGAGTGCTCCTGCAGGTTGTGACCCTCGCCGGGGATGTACGCCGTGACCTCGACTGCGCTGGTCAGGCGAACACGCGCGACCTTACGCAGCGCGGAGTTCGGCTTCTTGGGGGTGGTGGTGTACACGCGAGTGCACACGCCACGACGCTGCGGGCTCCCCTTCAGGGCCGCAGTCTTGGTCTTGGAGACCTTGTCGCGGCGACCCTTGCGGACCAGCTGGTTGATGGTTGGCATAGACCGGCTTTCCTTATTGGTAATTGCGGCTTGTATTGCGGTGGGCAGAACACATGTCTTCAGTTCATCGAGCTTTCACTCGCACGTCCGACCGTGTTTTCCTCTACCCGCGGTCGGGCGTGTCGCGCGCAGCTCAGGGCCCTTTTTCTGGGCACGCTGGAACGTACCGGCCGCTCTCGCTGGCCTACGTTCACGCACGAACTTGCCCGTAGCAATCCGGGCACAGGGATCCACGATACCCGTGTGTCCCGCAGAGGGTCAAAGCGGGGCACCTGGTCAGGAGTCTAGCGGGCTCGGTTCAAGGTGAGTTCGACCAGCTTGGCCGCCACCGGGCACGGATCGGGATGGGCGGACCCCGCCCGATAGTTGATCCACCAGCCGACCACACCCGCGTCGGCGGCTTTGG
Organism: Nocardia sp. No.11; assembly: GCF_038752175.1. Taxonomy (NCBI): domain Bacteria; kingdom Bacillati; phylum Actinomycetota; class Actinomycetes; order Mycobacteriales; family Nocardiaceae; genus Nocardia; species Nocardia sp. No.11. Next base: position 61,233 of record NZ_JBCGFB010000019.1, read on the forward strand.
CGCTGACACCACAGGAGTCGGGATCACCCGGACGACGGATCTCGACCGCGGACGCCCCTTGGATCGTGGTGATCGCCGAGTTGTAGCCGAGCTTCTGATACGTCTGCCGCTCGACGTTGAGCGAGCCGTGCTCGTACCAGTTCAAAGTCAGCTTGGCGCCGCCGCCGGGCGCACCGACGACATCCCACATGCACACGGCTCCGACGAAGGAGTCGTTGAATTGCGCGTCGCCGCCGACGGCTTCGGCCATCTGTTCCTCGGTGAGAACCTCACACTCACGCAGCAACTTGTCGAAATCGACGTTGACCGCGCTCCCCCCGCCGCCTTCACCGACCGCGGCGGGCGCCCCCGGCACCGTCCGGCCGCAGCCGGCCAGCGCGGTGCCCGCGGCGGCGATGATGACGGCGATCGCCGCGAGGCGCGCGGCCGGCCGAGGTGAGCGCGTCCCGGTCACTGCAATCTCCCCAACGTCAGTTCGGCCAGTTGCCGGGCGGCGTCACACGGGCCACGCCCGGGGGCCGTGTACCCGTAGGTCGACCACTCGAAGAAATCGTCGCCGAGCCCGATGGCGAAATCGCACGTGGTGGCGCCGTAGCTGGTTCCGTACGACTGAAACCCGGTGCGCCCCTGGACCGTGACCGACTCGACGACGCGGTCCTTGGACTGCACCCAGGCCCGCTCTCGATCTATCGGACTACCTCGGTAGGAGGCGAAGGTGACCACGGAAGAATCGATGCCCGCCGACTGCCAGTTACACCCGACCGCGTTGCGGAACACCGCCGAGACCTGCGGGAGACCGGCGATCGACCGCACCTCGTCGTCACCGACATGTCCGCACTCCCCGACGAACGGCCCCAGCGCGGCGACCTTGGGTGGCGTCCGCGACGAACCCGAGGAGTCGTCGGAGCCGCCCGACCCGCAGGCAGCCAGTGCCACGCACGCCAGCCCGATCGCCACCGCAGGTTTGAACCGCATAGCCGAAACTCTACCCAGTGGGGCGGGCTGGAGACCGTATCCGATGGTGCGACCTCGCCCACGCGCAACCGATCTCGCCCGCTCCGCCGCACTCATCGATCGGCGGGCGCCATTCATGGATGAGCGCGACGACGCGTTCTTCTGTCAGCAACGGCACTCACAGATTGCCGCGGGCCTCCTGCTCGCGTTCGACGGCCTGGAAAAGGGCCTTGAAATTGCCCTTTCCGAAGCCGAGTGAACCGTGCCGCTCGATGAGTTCGAAGAAGACGGTGGGGCGGTCGGCCAGGGGTCGGGTGAAGATCTGCAGGAGGTAGCCGTCCTCGTCGCGGTCGACGAGGATGCCGCGGCGCTGCAGCTCCGCCACCGGGACGCGCACGTGCCCGATGCGGGCGCGCAGTTCGGGGTCCTCGTAGTAGGTGTCGGGGGTGGGCAGGAATTCAACGCCCTCGGCGCGCATGGCGTCGACGGTGGCGATGATGTCGCCGGTGGCCAGGGCGATGTGCTGGACGCCGGGGCCGCGATAGAACTCGAGATACTCGTCGATCTGGGATCGCTTGCGGCCCACGGCCGGTTCGTTGAGCGGGAACTTGACCCGGTGGTTGCCGTTGGCGACGACCTTGCTCATCAGCGCGGAGTACTCGGTGGCGATGTCGTCGCCGACGAACTCGGCCATGTTCGTGAATCCCATGACGCTGCGGTAGAAGTCGACCCAGCGGTCCATCATGCCCAGCTCCACATTGCCGACCACATGGTCGATCGCCTGGAACAGCCGGGCGGTGCGCCGCTGATGGGTGGACGTGCGCGCGACATAGCCGGGCAGATACGGCCCGTAGTACCGCGACCGGTCGACCAGGGTGTGCCTGGTCTCGCCGTAGGTGGCCAGGGCCGCGGAGCGGACGGTGCCGAATTCGTCGGTCGCGTCGTGTGGTTCGACCAGGATGCGCGCACCGTGGTCGCGGGCCCAGGCGATGCAGCGGTCCACGTCGGGCACCTCGAGCGCGATGTCGACGACGCCGTCGCCGTGCCGGTCGTGGTGGGCGACGAGCGGACTGTCCGGGTCGACCGCGCCCTGCACGACGAAGCGCGCTCCCCCGCTGCGCAACACGAACGCCTTGTGGTCGCGATTGCCGGTCTCGGGACCGGAGTAGGCCTCCAGCCGCATCCCGAACGCCGACTGCAGGAAGTGCGCGCTCTGGGTCGCGTTACCCACGACCCACACCAGCGCGTCCCACCCGATCACCGGAAACGGATCGACGCTGTCGTCGTGCTCGATCAGCCCGACGAGCTGCTGCTCAATGGTCATGACCAAGGAAATCTCGCCCCGGCCGACCTAGGCAACAACACCGGAGAACCCTGAACAGGCTGACACGAGAAGCTACCGATTCACCCCCGATGGTGGACAATTTGAATAGCACTCGACCGCGCACGGCACGGAGGTCTCTCGATGCGGACGCCAGCGAAACTGGACGAACTCGATCTCGCGATCCTGACCGCGATGCACACGTATCAGAAGGCCGGAATCCTCGAACTCTCGCGCCGCACGAAGGTCGCGCGGGCCACCGTGCAGGCCCGGATCAACCGGATGGAGGAGTCGGGGGTGATCGCCTCCTACGACCCGCAGATCGACGTCACCGCGGCCGGATTCGAGGTGCAGGCCTTCGTGACGCTGGAGATCGCGCAGGGCGCGCTCGACACCGTCAGCGCCGAGCTCGAGGCCATTCCCGGCGTGCTCGAGGCCTACGCGACCACCGGGTCCGGTGACGTACTGTGCCGGATCGGCGCCGACTCACACGCCGGCCTGCAAGCCGTGCTGCTCAGCATCGACCGGACCGGTTCGGTGGTGCGGTCGCACAGCGTGATCGTGCTGTCGACGGTGATCGCGCGCCGCACCATGCCGCTGCTGCGCACGCTGACCCCGGCGGGCACCGCGAAGGCGCCCGCCTACCGCGAGCCGCGCTGAGCGCTCACCGCCTGCCCAGGCTGACCGCTCACCGCCTGCCCAGGCGGGTCAGCAGGCCGTGCACGTGCGCCTCGGCGGCCGTGCGCGCCGACTCGGGATGCCCGGATTCGAGTGCTTCGACGATGCGCCGGTGTTCGCGGAGGGCGACGCGGCGGTTGCGGGCCGAGCACCACAGGTCGCCGCGGTAGAGGTGGGCCTTGGCCTCCAGCCGGGCCAGCTCGTCGACCACGCAGCTGTTGCCGGAGGCGTCGCGGATGAAAGTGTGGAACTCCAGGTCGAGCTGGGCGTCGCGGGCCGCGTCGGTGGCGTCGTCGAGGTTGGCCTCCTGGGCGGCGATGATGCTCGCCAGCTTGTCCAGGTCCGCTTCGGTGAGCCGGGTGGCCGCCGCGGCGGCGGCGAGCCCGTCGAGGGCGGCGCGCACCGCGAGGACATCGCGGATCTGCGCCGCGTCGACGGCGGCCACCTTGGCGCCCGCGTGCGGCGCGCTGACGGCCAGCCCCTCGTAGATCAGCTGCTGCACCGCCTCGCGGACGGGGCTGCGGCTGACCCCGAGCTGGGTCGCCAGCGCGGGCACGCTGAGCGATCGGCCCGGGGCCAGCTCGCCGGAGAGGACCATCTGCCTGATCTGCCGGTGCACTGACTGGCCGAGCAGCGCGGAGCTCTCGTCGGTCATCGCCGTGGTCCTTTCCGTGTCGGTGCTCGATTATCCCTGGGGCCGGTAGTTCGCCTGCACCCGCTGCGCCAGGAAATCGGCGGCGGTGACAGGCGGGTATTTGCCCGCCGGGCCCTGGATGATCGCGTCGCGGTCGGCCTGGGCGAAGTAGGCGATGCTGTAGCGCTCACCCTGGTACTCCCCCTCGCCCGGACTGCGGACGCGGTGGAAGTTCGACGGCAGCAGGTCGTCGCTCCAACGGGTCAGCATGTCACCGATATTGCAGGTGATCAGGCTCGACGACGGGGTGATGGAGGTCCATTCCTGCTCCTGCATCTCCTTGCCGGGGCACACCTGCAGGCCGCCCTGACCGTCGCGCTGGAACAGCAGGGTCAGGCAGTCGAAGTCGGTGTGCGCACCGGCCCGCCAGCGCCCGGGGACACCGCGCAGCTCCTCGGGCACCGCGAAGTAGTGCAGCAGCCGCAGCGCGCTCTGGTAGTTCGGCGAGGACGGATCGTGGGCGGCGGTGAAGTGCTCGCGCGGCAGGCCGAGCCGGTCGGCGAAGCAGGACAGCACGCGCATCGCCACCGCCCACGCCCGTTCCTCGAAATCGAGGACACGGGAACGGAATCCGGCGAGTTCGGTCTCGCTGGGCCAGAGCTGGTCCATGTGCGGACGGGTGATCTGGTAGGACTCCTTCTGGTCGGGCACCCCGATGGACGGACGCACCTGGCTCAGGCTCTCCCAGCCCGCGTTGTTCTGCTTGACCAGCGGATACTGCCCCTTCACGTCCTCGGGCAGCGCGAAGAAATCGGCTGTCGCGCCGAACATCTCGTCGATCAGGTCCTGCGGGATGCCGTGGCCGGAGAGCTGGAAGAAGCCGATCTCGGTGGCCGCGGCCCACAGCTCCTCGGTGATCTCGGCGCGGCGGTGCTCGAAGTCGGTGAGGTCGACGACGCGGATCTCGCGGGCATCGGTTTCCTTACCGAGGCCGCCCATCTGCTTCTCGCGCGAGACTTCGGACAGGTCGTAACTGGTGGTCATGGATGGCTCCTTAGCCGGTGACGGAGATGGCGGGATCGAGGAATTCCTTGGTGACCAGGTCCTTGGCGGTCAGCCCGGTCGGCACGTTCGCGCCGCCCTTGCGCAGGATGGGTCCGAATTCGTCGATGATGCGCTGGACGCGGGCCTCGTCGAAACTGCCGAGGACGCCGTCGGTGTCGTTGCCGATCAGACCGCCGTCGATGAGGGCCTTGGACCCGAAGGCGGCCAGCTCGGCGCTGTACGGGGTGAGCTTGGGGTTCTTCGACACCACGTCGACGACCACGTCGTTCACCGGTGCCGGATCGGCTTCGAACCGCGCCGTCGCCCGCTGGATCATCGGCACGAGCTTCTGCAGGCAGGGCCGCAGTTCGGCCAGCTTGTCGGCGCGCACGTTCACGGTGCGGGCGTAGCCCTCGTAGCCGACGTCCTTGAGCAGCTGATAGGCGACGGGCTTGTTCCAGGCCCGCACCTCGTGCTCGTAGGTGAAGGGCTCGGCGTTGGCGAAGCCCTGCTGGGCGAAGGACGGATCGGTGACGAACCGCGATGGGGAGTTGTCGTAGGAGGCGTCGACCTGACCCTGCTGCACCAGCCCGCGGGCGACCAGCCAGTCCGGGTACAGCTGTCCCTTCGACACCACGATCGGCTTGCCCGACTTGCCGATATCGGCGATCCCCCGCCACTCGGGATGGGTCCCGGGATCCCACATCAGCATCTGCGGGCTGTTGCGCAGCAGCGTGGTGACCGCGACGATCGGCTGCTGGCCGGCGGCCGCGATGGCGTGCTCGGAGTGGGCCAGGCCGAGGGTGATGCTCTGGTCGACATACATCTGCGACGGCACCGTCTGGAAGCCGATCGCCGGACCGCCGGCCCGGATCTCCAGCTTCACCCCGGTGTCCTTGCCGTCGGTGACGAGCGGACCGGTGATCTTGTTGTTGTCGGCGTCGACCTTGTACCCGGGACCGAGCAGGCCGAAGATCGGCCCGGAGTCGGTCTCGGGCGCCCACTGCAACTGCACGACGACGGTGCTCGGGCAGGCGCCGGCCAGCTGCTGTTCGGCGGGCGCCGGTTCCAGCGCGACGGCGGGACCGTCGGTGGCGTCGTCGGAACAGGCGGTCGCGGCGCCGGCCAGCAGCACGGCGAGCGCGGCGATGCCGATGCGGCGCAAGGGAAGTGTCTTCATGGTTGATCCTCTGTGCAGGGGGACGAGCTAGTGCGCGGAGTTGTGCCAGCGGCCGACGCTGACCTTCTGCACCACGGTGAAAACGGTGAACACGAGCACGCCGAACAGCGCGGCCAGCAGCAGCGCACCGATCAGGTCCTCCGATTGCAGGCGGGCGCGGTAGGTGTCGAGCAGGGTGCCGATGCCGGGTTTGCCCTGTGCGAAGAACATGTCGCCGATGATCGCGCCGGTGACCGAAAGCCCGGCGGCGGTGCGCAATCCGGTCAGCGTCGAGGGCAACGCGGCGGGCAGTTGCAGCGACCAGAGCCTGCGCAGCCTGCCCGCCCGGCCGAGGGTGAACAGTTCCTGCAGGTTGGCGTCGACGGATTTGATGCCGAACAGGGTCATCGCGATGATCGGGTGGATGGCGATGAGCACGCAGACGGTGGTGCGGGCGGCGAAGCCGTAGCCGAGCCACAGCCCGATCAGCGGGACCACCGCGAGCACCGGAATGGCTTGCAGGACTACGGCATACGGGTAGACGACCTGCTCTATCGGCTTGGCCTGGCTCATCAGCACCGCGATGGCGACGCCGAGGACCGCCGAGATCAGCAGACCGGTGAGCGCCACCCGGGCGGTGACCGCCAGCGCTTCGGCCATCACCTCCAGCTTGGCCGGATCGGCGAGCGATTCGCTGAACACGACGTGCGGCGGCGGCAGCAGGAAGCGGCGCCCCTCGCTGAGCACCAGCATCGACACCGCGTACCAGGCGGCCAGCGCCAGCGCGATAGACACCGTCGGCGCGACGAGGGCGCGGGCGAGCTTGCGGACCTGCGACACCGGCAGTGCCGGGCGCGGACGGGCGGGGGCGACGGCTCGGGCCGCGATACTGACCATCAGGCAGCCTCTTTCAGCGAGCGCGAGATGCGCGAGACGAGTTCGGTGAAGGCGGGATCGAAGCGCAGCTCCCGATCGCGCGGGTAGGGCAGGTCGACGTCGATCACCTCGTGGACGCGGCCCGGCCGGGCCGACATCACCACCACACGCGAGGCGAGGAACACCGCCTCGGAGACCGAGTGGGTGATGAACAACGCGGTGAAGGCGTTGTCGCGGTAGAGGCGCAGCAGCTCCTCCTGCATGTTCAGCCTGGTCATCTCGTCGAGCGCGCCGAACGGCTCGTCGAGCAGCATCAGCCGTGGCTCCAGCGAGAGCGCCCTGGCCAGCGAAACGCGCATACGCATGCCGCCCGAGAGCTGGTGGGGCAGTTTGTTCGCGAAGTCGGCCAGGCCGACCGCCGCGATCGCCCGTTCGACGCGTTCGCGGCGCACGGTCCGGTCGACACCGGACAGTTCGGCCGAGAGCTCGACATTGCGGCGGACCTTGCGCCACGGCAGCAGGGTGGCCTCCTGGAAGATGAAGCCGATCGAGTCCGTGCGGACCGCGACGGCGCCCTCGCTCACCGGCTCGAGTCCGGCGGCCAGGCGCAGCAGCGTCGACTTGCCGCAGCCGGACGGGCCGACCACCGCGACGAATTCGCCCTCGCGGATGTCGAGATCGATATCGGTCAGGGCGAGCGTGCCCTCCTCGCCGCCGAAGCGCTTGCCGACGCCGGCGAAGGAGACCTCCAGGCCGGACAGCAGCGTCCTCGCGTCGGCGTCGTTCACCGTGTCGTAGAGCGTCACCGTGATCACCTTCTCCTGCGGGGTTGTCGATGTTGCGTGCAACTTGAGATCAATATCAGTGTGAATTGAATGAATTACATGCAATGCGTGCTTCGTTTCTGGCGTATTAACAATCAGCGCATGCGAACCAGGCGCGCGGCCAGCTCCTGCGCGTCGACTCGGGTACTGACGCCGTCGCGGATCACGGCCTCGCCGTCGACCCAGACGGTGTCGATCACCCGCGACGACGCGACGGTGAGCAGCGTGGCGCCGGGGTCGAGGACCGGCAGGCAGGCGAAGTCGCGATCGAAGCGGACCAGGGTGAGGTCGGCGCGGTCGCCGACGGCGACGCCGGTGCGGGTGGGCCTGCCGAGGACGCGGCCCGCCGCGCCGGTGGCCATGTGCAGCATGTCGGCGAAGCCGAGCAGGTCGGCCTGTTTGTGGGCCGCACGCTGCAGGAACGCGCCGAGACGGAGCGCCAGCAGCATGTCCTGGGTGTCGTTGCTGGCGGCGCCGTCGACGCCGAGGGTCACCTCGATGCCTGCGGCCAGCATCTCCGGCACCGGGGCGACGCCGCTGCCGAGGCGCATGTTGGAGACCGGGTTGTAGGACACCGCCACCCCGCGCTCGGCGAAGAGCGCGCGGCCGTGGGCGTCGAGGTTGACGCAGTGCACCGCCAACGTGCGATCCCAGAGGAAACCGCTCGCGTCGAGGTAGTCGACGGCACCGGCGCCTGCATGCAATCGGCACATCTCCTCGTCGGTGGTGGTCTCCAGAACATGTATCGACACCGTCTTGCCCGTCGCCTGGGCGTACTCGCGGGCGGCCGCCATCCCCTCCGGGGTCAGGCAGCGGGGGTTGGGCACGGCCAGCGCGGTGCTGATGCGGGTGCCGAGCAGTTGCTTGTCGAGAGCGTCGACGTGGGCCAGCGCCTCGTCCAGCGGCTGCATCAGGCGCGGATCCAGGCCCCACTTACGAGTGCTGTCGGCCCGATCGGCGAGGCCGCGCCCGAGGACGACGCGGATGCCGAGCTCGTCGAGCGCCCGGATCATCGCCTGGTGGATCTCGTCCGACGGGCTCGGCCACATGTGCTCGACCACCGTGGTGACCCCGCTGCGCAGCAGCTCCAGGCCGCCGGCCAGCGCCGAGAGATAGGTCCGCTCGGGGGTGGCCGCGACCGTGAATTCGCCGACGCAGCGCAGCCATTCGAGCAGAGGCAGGCCCTCGCCGACCCCGCGCAGCACGGCTTGCTGCAGGTGGGTGTGGGTATTGACGAAGCCGGGCAGCAGGTAGCCGGAACCACCGTCGAAGCGCGGCAGGTCGGCGTGTTCGGGGCTCGCCCGCAGGGCGACGACGACGCCGTCGCGGACGACGACCTCGCCGGGCGCCCAGCCCTGTTCGGTGTAGACGGTGACATCGGTGATGACAACGGACGCGGGGGAACCCATGCGCGCACCTCTTCTGGGATGCGGCTGGTTCGCCCGCCCGGTTCAGCGGAGCACGTCGTCCGTTGCAGCCATGAACGTCGTGGCACCGACCCTAGGAAGCCGGTGTTGCCACGGCGTTAAACCCGTGTCACGGGCGAACGTCCGCACCGGGCGCCAGGATCTCCACGGCCGGGGCAGATTCCGGTTCGAGGAAGGCGAGCAGCCCGGCCGCCTCCGATTCCACCTGCGCGACTTCGGCTTTCGTCCAGGGCCGGATCGGGCTGATCCGCAGGCGCGCGGTGCCGGACTTGACGAAGATCTTGTACAGACCGGCCAGGAAGCCGTCGATCAGGACCGGCGAGACGTTGGCGGCGAAGGCCCGCAACGGCGGCGCGGAGCTGTCACCGACGATCCGCGAACGATCCTGGTGCGAGAGCAGGGCGTTGTCGTACCAGCCGAGCAGCCGCACCGGCGCGGGCAGATCGGGGTCGGCGAGCGTGAGGTCGGCGGCGTCGTAGAGGGTGCGCCCGCGCTCGTCGGTGTAGGTGCGGACCCGATCGCCCAGCGCGGCCACGGCCTGCTTCATCGCGGGCAGACGCGACCACGCCTGCATGTCCATGGTGCTCGCCGGGCCGAACGCGCGCAGATACCGCAGGATCAGTTCGGCCACCGGATAGCTCGGGTCGAGGGGTGCGTCGAGCCAGGGTTGCACCCGCGACCACACCGGCCTGCTGTTGTCGCGCCAGCGCCCGCGCGGCGGTGTTTGCAGCACGGGTAGTTGATAGAGCCAGGTCTGGACGATCGCGCCCGGGTCGCGATCCGGATAGATCCTGGCCGCTTCGTCGCGCAGCGCGGTGGCCGACATCGGCTCGGCACCGAGTACCGCTTCGCCGTGGGCACGCACCTCGTCGGGCTCGAGGCCGACCATCGCGCCGTAGTTGAAGCCCTTGCGGAACGGCACCTTCTCCAGCTCCGGCTGGATGTGCGGCGCGATGCGCAGCGCGTCGGGCGGGGTGACCAGGTGAATCGTGCCGCGCATCAGGGTGATCCGCACCAGCGAGCGATCCTCGAGCCCCGCCGAGACCACGGCGGGATCGAACTCGGCGATCCGCCCCCACAATCCGACGAACGGCGGCGGGACATCCTGGGCTTGCAGACCGACGAGGTGATCGCACATCTGCGCGGCGGTCAGCGTCGAGCGCTCCAGCAGGTGCTGGCGGGCGAGCAGCGTCCGGTTGAGTACCCGATTGGACAGCTGCATGCGGCTCCTTCGACGACCCGGCGAACGACATGGACAGTACCGCCCGCCACCGACCGCCGCCGGGACGAGCGGGCACCGTCCGCTCAGCGCAGCCGCACGACGACCTTGCCGGTGGCGGTCCGGTTGTCCAGCGCCGCAACGGCTTCGGCGGTCTTCTCCAGCGGGTACAGCACCGGCTCGGGCGCGGGGATGGCGCCGGAGGCCAGCAGCGGCTCGACCTCGGCCCACTGTTCGGCCAGGTAGGTCGGGTGGCTCATCACCCATTCGCCCCACGCGGCCCCGACCACCTCGACATTCTTGAGCAGCAGCCGGTTCACCTTCACCGTCGGGATCTCGCCCGCGGTGAAACCGACGACCAGCAGCCTGCCGCCACCGGCCAGCGAGCGGACGCTGTCGGTGAAGCGGTCGCCGCCCACCGGGTCGAGCACGATGTCGACGCCACGGCCCTCGGTGAGCTCCTTCACCGCGGCGAGCCAGCCCTCGGCCAGCACCACGTCGGTCGCGCCGTTGGCCTTGGCCACCTGCGCCTTCGACTCGGTACTCACCACCGCGATCACCCGGCCCGCGCCCAGCGCCCTGGCCATGCGCAGGGTGGAGGTGCCGATGCCGCCCGCCGCGCCGTGCACCAGCACGGTCTCGCCCTGGGCGATCCGGCCACGCTTGGTCAGGCAGAAGTGGACGGTGAGGTCGTTGAACAGAATGCCCGCGCCCGCGTCGAGCGAGACGTTGTCCGGCAGCTTGAACACGGCGTGCTCGGGCGAGACGGCCACCTCGGCGACGCCGTTGCCGAGCATGGTCAGCGCGGCGACACGATCACCCGGGCGCAGGGCCGAGCCCTCCGGCGCCTCGCGCACCACCCCCGCCACCTCGCCGCCCACGACGAACGGCAGGCCCGGCTTCATCTGGTACAGGCCGCGCGTCATCAGCACGTCCGGGAAGGCGATGCCCGCCGCGTGCACGTCGATCAGGACCCCACCGGGATAGGCCACCGGCTCGGGCAGTTCGACGATCTCGATCGCCGACGGACCATCCAGCTTGCCGACCTGGGCTGCGCGCATTTTCCAGAACCTCTCTCGGTGACACCCTCTACCGCGAACATATCCCGGCGGACCGATCAGCGATGGGCGAATTCCGTCACCGACTCGCTGGCCAGCACCGAGCCGCCCTTGACGATGGTGAGTCCGGCCGAACTGAGCTGATATTGCGTGCCGTCGGTCGGATTGGTCGCGGTGAAACCACCACCGCCGGTCGGCACCGGGTCGTCGAGTTCGATCCCGAGGCCGTCGCTGGCGCGCGCGCCCTTGTAGTAGTAGCGGTTGTCGCCGGTGTGGCAGATGACGACACGGGAGCCGGTGGTGCGCGCGATCGTCATCGCGGCGTCGTTGTCGTTGCAGCGCGGGCTGGTCAGGAAGCCCTGGCCGTCGGCGCCGGAGACGCTCGATTGCAGCGGCGGCACCGTCGTCGGGGTCGGGGTCGGCGCGTTCCGGGTGGTCGGGACGGTCTGGCTGACCGTCTCGATCACCGGCGGCGGGACCACGTCGCCGGTGGTCGTGATCGGCGGATCGGCGATGGTCCGCTGCTTGTCGTCGCCGACGCTGAGCATGATCCACACCGCCGCGCCGACCACCGCGACCACGATCAGCGCGCCCAGCGCACCGGCCAGGATCGGCGTCGACGAACCGCGCCGCGGCGGCAGCGGCAGCGGCGCGGAGGGGTGGGTGTATCCGCCGGGCCGGGTGGGCTGCGGACCGTTCATCCGATAGCCCGGCGGCGGCGTCCACT
>NZ_JBCGFB010000020.1:0-71440 GCF_038752175.1 Nocardia sp. No.11
GGAATGGACGGCGAACTCCGGCGACTCCCAGTCGATATCGACATACGGGTCGAAGTGCCGGTTCACCGAACCGTCGGACAGGTTGCGCAGGATCTCGTGGTACTCGGGATCGGTCGCGGTGTTCTTGAGCGTGGTGGACAGCATCAGCGGTGTCTCCTTCGGGGTGGCCCAGCTCTCACTTTATATGGGACTCCGAGTCTCAGGCAACTGTGCGGGTCCGTGATTCGCTCTTTCCGTGCCCGTTACCTGCGCCGACGTACGATGGGGCATCGCAGAACATGTCGGACGGTTGACCAGTCAGCCAGCTCCCTGGCTGTCAGTGAACGGTGCGCCCGCGCCGGTCGGGCACCGAGAGAGCGAGGACCGACGATGACCCTGACTCCCGCCAAAGCCGTGTGGCCGACCCTGCGGGTCGACTCCTGGAGCGACACCCGCGACACCCTGCACATGTGGACCCAGATCATCGGCAAGCTGAAGATGGCGGGCACGCCGCTGGTGAACCACTGGTGGAACGTCACCTTCGCGGTTTCCGCGCGCGGACTCGCGACCGGCGCGATCCCCGTCGACGGCCGCCTGCTCGACATCGAATTCGACTTCGTCGACCACGAACTCGTCCTGCGCACCAGCGACGGCCGCCGCGCCATGATCGCGCTGCGCCCGCGCACCGTCGCCGACTTCTACGCCGAGCTGGGCCATGTCCTCGGCCGGCTCGACATCGTCGTCGACATCGAGGCCTCACCCAACGAGGTCGACCCCGCGATCCCGTTCGCCGAGGACACCACCCATCACTCCTACGACGGCGACGCCGTGCACCTGTTCTGGCAGCAGCTGGTCCAGGCCGAGCGGGTCTTCCAGCTCTGGCGCGCCGGCTTCGCCGGGAAAACCAGTCCGGTGCACGTGTTCTGGGGTTCCCTGGACCTGGCCTGCACCCGCTTCTCCGGCCGCACCGCGCCGCCGCACCCCGGCGGCGCGCCCAACTGCGCCGACTGGGTCATGGAGGAGGCCTACTCCCGCGAGTGCGCCAGCGCCGGCTTCTGGGCGGGCGGCAACGAGGGCACCTTCTACGCCTATGCCTACCCGGCGCCCGACGGCTACTCCACCAAGCCCGCGGGCCCCGACGGCGCCGAATGGGATTCCACCCTGGGCGAATTCGTCCTCCCGTACGACGTCGTCCGCAAGTCCGACGACCCCGACGCCACCCTCCTGCACTTCCTCGACACCACCTACGCCGCCGCCGCCGACCTCGCCCACTGGGACCGCAAACTCCTCGACGTCGACCCCCACCGCCTCGACCGCCGCCTGCACCTCGACGACCAGACAGCCCTCTGAGCGGGGAGCGGATCGGGTCTCGACGGGGCAGGCTCAGCAGCGCCGCTGCCACCAGGGACTATCCGGCGCGGCGGTCGGATCGGGGTGCGTGCGGGAGAGGAAACGCTCGTCGAGCGGGCGGACGAGAACGCGGAGTTCCCGTGCCGCCGCGCGGGGCAGCGCGCACAAGGCCTGCTCGAGGACTTCTCGTGAATTGTTCACCGCGGGACAACATTCCGGTACACCACACCCTGGCCCGCGACTGAGCTCGAGCAACCACCGCCGTGGCCCGTGCACCCTGGCAACCCAACTCGTCAACGCTTCGTCGACCGCGCCCGGCCACCACCGGGCATCCTCGAACTGCGCGATTTCGTGCTGCGTCCGCGCGGAAACCCCGGCGACGACACGTCTGTTCCTGATTGGAGAGATCGGCGGATGCGCCAGTGGTACGGCCCGCATCCGGCCCGGCGGCCTACGCGCCATCGGCCTTTCGGCAAAGAGAAGTCATCGTCAGATCATCCCAAGACGGAGATGTCCGGTCAACCAGGGCTGAAGGGTTCGGCGACTGCTCGGGGTTGATGTCCGGTTCGGCTGATCCACACGGCCCCGCGGCGTTGGTCGATCCGTCTTCAGGCCGTCCACACGCGATAGGTGGCGTCGGCGATCTTGCCCCAGCCGAGTCCGGTCAGCCCGGCGATGATGTCGAAGGTGAAGTCCTCGTCGATGGCGGCTTCGAGCCGGGCTTCGTCGGGCAGTACCTCGCCGGATTCGTCGGCGAGCTCGCCGGCGGAGTAGATAATTCGCCGAATCGGCTGACCGCCGGAGTACCAAGTGAATCCGTAGACGTCCGACACGCTGTGGGCGACATAGGCCAGTGCGCGGCGAGTTTCCGCGAGCGCGAGGACCACGTCGTCGTCGAAGGTCACCAGGATGTGCGGATCCAGAATCGACGTCCAGCCGTCCACCTCGGCGACCGCGTAGTCGACCGGACGCGAGAACGCCTGCGCCAGATCGACGGTCTCGCCGCTACCGCCGGGGTGCCCCGGCAACCGCGTCGGATCGACCGCCCCTTCGACGAGCAGTCCGTTCGCTGTCCAGCCCATGCCACCCTCGCTTCTGCCTGCCCCGCGGCACGCGACGGTGTCACCTTAGTCAGCCGCCCCGACAACTTCCCGCAACGCGAAACCGGTGCGAGTCATCGCGGCTCGCACCGGTTTCGCGCCGTCTACCAGCTCACTTGAGCTCGGCGCTGGTCTTTCCGAGCACGCGGCGAGCCACGATCAGCTGCTGGATCTGCTGGGTGCCTTCGAAGATGTCGAGGATCTTCGAGTCGCGGCCCCACTTCTCCAGGAGCAGGCGCTGGGAGTAGCCAAGGGTGCCCGCCAGTTCGACGGCCTTGAGGGTGACGTCGGTGCCGGTGCGGCCCGCCTTGGCCTTGGACATGGAAGCCTCGAGCGAGTTCGGCTTCTTGTTGTCGGCCATCCACGCCGCGCGCAGCGAGAGCAGATAGGCCGACTCGTAATCGGCTTCCAGGCGCAGGAATTCGGCGGCGGCGGCGTGCTGATTGATCGCGGGGGTGTCGTAGGAGATCTCGACACCGGCCTCGGTGAGGATGGTGCGCAGTTCCTCGAGCGCGGCGCGGGCGACACCGACGGCCATCGCGGCCACCAGCGGACGGGTGTTGTCGAAGGTCTGCATGACCCCGGCAAAGCCCTTCTCCACGTTGACTTCCGGCGAGCCGAGGATGTTGTCGGCCGGGATGCGGCAGTCCTGCAGCAGCAGCACCGCGGTGTCGGAGGCCTTGATGCCGAGCTTGTGCTCGAGCCGCGCCACCGACAGGCCCGGAGCGTCGCGCGGGACGACGAAGGACTTGATCGCCGCGCGACCCAGGCTCTTGTCGACCGAGGCCCACACCACGATGTGGGTGGCGCGCTGACCACAGGTGACGAAGATCTTCTCGCCGTTGAGCACCCACTCGTCACCGTCGAGGACGGCGGTGGTGGTGACGGCGGCGGAGTCGGAACCGAAGGACGGCTCGGTGATGGCCATCGCGGCCCACACCTTGCCGAAGCGCTCCAGCTGTTCGTCGGTGGCGACCGCGGCGATCGCGGCGTTGCCCAGACCCTGGTAGGGGATGGTCAGCATCAGGCCGACATCGCCCCACGACGTCTCCAGCGCGTTGAGCAGCGCGGACATGTTGCCGCCGTTGGCGTTGGCGACCACGTCGGCGTCGGCCTCGTCACCGCGACCGCCGGCGGCGCCACCGATCTTCTGGGTGCCGGAGTCCGACAGGCCCTCGATCATGGCGGCCATGGTGTCGAGCTCGACCGGGTACTCGTGCTCGGCGAGGTCGTACTTGCGGGAGATGGGACGGAAGATCTGGGAGGCGACCTGGTGGGCCTGGTTGGCGCTCGCCTTCAGCTTCTTGGGGAGTTCGAGATTGATCATGGAATTCTCCTGGGTATCGAAGACGGACCGACTAGACCAGCACCACGCCCTCGGCAACGCCGACGGCTCGCAGGTCGCGGTACCACCGCTCGACCGGGTGTTCCTTGGTGAAGCCGTGACCGCCGAGCAGCTGCACGCCGTCCAGGCCGATCTGCATGCCCTTGTCGGTGGCCAGCTTGCGCGCCAGCGCCGCCTCGCGGGCGAACGACAGACCCTGCTCCGCGCGCGAGGCGCCACGCAGGGTCACCAGCCGCAGACCGTCGAGCTCGATGGCCATGTTGGCGACCATGAACGCGACCGCCTGACGGTGCGAGATCGGCTCACCGAACGCTTCGCGCTCGTTCACGTAGGGGATCACGTAGTCCAGCACGGCCTGGCCGGTGCCGATCGCCAGCGACGACCAACCCAGGCGAGCCAGCTGCACCGCGTCGGCGTACTCCTCGGCGCGCGCCTTGGCGTCGCCGTCGCCGAGCACGGCGTCGGCGCCGACGGCCACGTTGTCGAGCACCAGGCGACCCAGGCCCGCGGCGCGCAGACCCATGCTCGGGTCGGCCTCGACGGACAGTCCGGCGGTGTCGGACTCGACGATGAACAGCGCGGGGCGCCCGTCGAGCTCGGCGGCCACGATGAACAGTTCGGCATCGGCGGCGGCCGGGACCAGGCTCTTCACGCCGGAGAGGCGGAAGCCGCTGGGGGAGCGGGTGGCCTTGGTCTGCAGGGCGAACGGGTCGAACAGCGCGCGCGGCTCGTTGATCACCACGGACGCCTGCGGCACGTTCTCGCCGGTGAAGGCGGGCAGATAGGTCTGCTGCTGGGCGTCGGTGCCCCACTGGGACAGCGCGACGGCCACGCCGCTGGGCGCCAGGATCGGCAGCGCCAGACCCATGTCGCCGTGCGCGAGGGCCTCGGCCACCAGGGCGTTGGTGACGGCGCCACGCTCGCTGGCCGCGCCTTCGAGCTCCTCGGGCACGTTGATCAGGGTGATGCCGAGTTCGGCGGCGCGCTCGAGCAGATCGCGCGGCGCCTTGGCCGCGTTGTCGGCCTCGTAGGCGGCCGGGCGCAGGATCTCACCGGCGAAGTCCTTCACCGTCTCGACGATCATCTGCTGCTCGTCGGAGGGGGTGAGGTCGAAGTAGTCCTTCGTCTTGGCCTCGTTGTCGGGCAGCCGCTTGGGCTGGCCGCCGCCGGTGACCTTGGCGAAGGTCCGGGTCGCCGCGCCCAGGGTGCGGAACCCGGTCTTGGTGCCCTCGTAGGTGACGCGTTCGATGGGCTTGCGCAGGTTGTACTTCTCGGCGAGCTCCGACCCGGTAATGGTCGTCAAAGCGCGCATGGCGGCGCCCATCCAGTCCCGCTTGGGCTGGCTGAGGCCGACCGCGGACGTGTCGTTCGGACGTCGCTTCGTCGCGCTGTCTCGAGTGCTCATCATCACCTGATTTCCTCGGCTGTCGGGGCGCTGTGGACCCCAGCTATCTTACTCCTCGGTAAGACTATCTTACTCTGGAGTAAGAAGCTCGTCGATGTCCGCGAAATCGGGGATTTCGTGTCAGTCTGGACGAGTGACCGTGATCGCGTCGGTTTTCGCCCTTGTTCTGTTGATCACCACGACGCGCTACGGCTACCACCGTGACGAGATGTACTTCCTGGCGGCGGGCCGCCGGCTGGACTGGGGATATCCCGATCAGCCCCCGCTGACACCCGCGCTCGCCCGGCTCATGGCCACGATCGACCCCGATGCGCTGTGGGTATTGCGGCTGCCAGCGGTGGCCGCCGCGACCTTCGTCGTGGTCTGCGCCGGGCTCATGGCGAAAGAACTGGGCGGCGGACGCGGCGCGCGGGCGCTGGCGGCCGCCGCGGTGGCGAGCGCGGCCATGGTGCAGGCGGCCGGGCATCTGTTCGGAACCACGGTGTTCGACCTGGCGGGCTGGTCGCTGATCTGCCTGCTGGTGCTGAAGCTGGTGCGCGGAGCCGATCCGCGATGGTGGCTCGCGGTCGGCGCGGTGACCGGGCTCGCGGTGCAGAACAAGGTGCTGATCGCCGTGCCCGTCGGTGCGCTCGCCACCGCGCTGCTGCTGACCGGTCGGCGAAGAGTCTTCGCCACCGGGTATTTCGCGGTCGCGCTCGGGATCTCGGCGGTGCTCGCGGCGCCGTATCTGTGGTGGCAGGCCGACAACGGCTGGCCGCAGTGGGCGTTGAGCCGGGCGATCGCGGGTGGGTCGTCGGGGACCTCGGATTCGCCGATCATGTTCGTGCTCTTGCAGTTCGGGCTGTTCGGCCCGCTGCTGGTGCCGCTGTGGGGATACGGACTGTGGCGGCTGTGGCGCTCGCGGTATCAGGCGTTCGCGCTCGCCTACGGCCTGCTGTTCGTGCTGTTCCTGGTGGCGGGTGGCAAGGCGTACTACCTCGGTGGGATGTATCCGGTGCTGCTCGCCGCCGGTTCGGTCGGGCTCGCCACGGTGCTCGGGGACTCGCGAAAGCGCTGGGGGGCAGTGGGTTCGGTGGTCGCGGTGAACGCGGTGCTGTCGGCGGTGCTGTTCCTGCCGGTGCTTCCGGTCGCGCAGCTGCCGGAGTC
The DNA here is from genome assembly GCF_038752175.1 of Nocardia sp. No.11. Taxonomy (NCBI): domain Bacteria; kingdom Bacillati; phylum Actinomycetota; class Actinomycetes; order Mycobacteriales; family Nocardiaceae; genus Nocardia; species Nocardia sp. No.11. Next base: position 6,326 of record NZ_JBCGFB010000020.1, read on the forward strand.
GCCGGTGCTCGCGGTGAACTACGACGCGGGGGAGACCGTCGGCTGGTCCGGTTATGTCGCGCAGATCGCGGCCGCCCGGCCACCGGGGGCCGCCGTGCTCACCGCGAACTACGGCGAAGCGGGTGCCATCGAACGCTACGGCGCCGAATACGGTCTGCCGACACCGTATTCGGGTCACAACGCCTACTGGTGGTGGGGCCCGCCGCCGGACACCGCGACCACGGTGCTCACCGTCGGCATCGAGCGCGACCGGCTCGACGGCCTGTGCGCGGTCGTCGAACCGGCGGGCGTGCTCGACAACGGACTCGGCCTCGACAACGACGAGCAGGGCGCACCGCTGTTCGCCTGCCGCGAGCCGGTGCGGCCGTGGTCGCAGGTGTGGCCGCGGCTGCGCGCCCTCGGCTGACCGCGGACTACCGACCGTGTCGCGTCAGGAACTCCAGCAGCACCTTGCGCCATTCGTCGGGCTGCTCGGCCATCACCACATGACCCGCGTCGATCTCGGTGTACTCGGCATCGGGAATCGCGGCCGCCAGGGCACGGGAATTGGCCGGGTCGACGAGGAGATCGGCGGTGGTGTTCACGATCAGCGTCGGCACGGTGATGCCCGCCAGGTCCGCGGTGGTGTCGACGGTCTCGATGAGCGCGGCCTGCTGCCTGGTCCCGCCCGGGATCGAGGCGGCGGTCTGGGCGACCAGCTCGTCGACCGCGGCCGCGGGCAGCGCGTTGACGAACTCCGGCGAGAACCCGGTCAGCAGGACCAGCCGGGCGAAGCTGTCGGAGGCGTCGCGCGCGAGCAGCTCCTGCCAGGCCCGCACGGCCAGCCGGGCGCGGTTGTCCGGGGCGGCGAACCCGGCGGTGAGGATCAGGCCGGTGACCCGCTGCGGATGCCGGGCGGCCGCGCGCACGGCGACGGCGGTGCCGAGGGAGAAACCGATGACGGTGAAGGTCGGCACGCCCGCCTCGACCGCGGCCGCCACCAGTGCGTCGGCGAGGGCATCGAGGTCGAGCGGGGTGTCGTCGTCGGGATAGTCGGAGGCGACCACCGTGTGCTCGGCGGCCAGGTCGGCGAGCACGACGCCGAAGTTGCTCGCGATCGCGCCACCGGCGCCGTGGGCGAGCACGAGACCGGGGCCGGAGCCGTGGACGGTGGTCCGCAGGGGAATCGTTGTCATGCGCCGGAGGTTAGGGATTCACATGGGTGTGAAGGTCAAGGCGAACGTGCGGGCGATCACATGCTGATCGGCGAGCTCGCGCACCGGACCGGGGTCAGCACGCGGCTGCTGCGCTACTACGAGGAGCAGTCGCTGCTGCATCCGCACCGCGACCCGAACGGCTATCGCAGCTATCCGGAATCGGCGGTGGCGGCCGTGGCGAAGATCCGCGAGCTGCTCGCGGCAGGCCTCACCACCGAGGACATCGCTCAGCTGATGCCGTGCGCCGAACCGGACGGACCGGTGCAGGCATGCGAGATGTCGGTGCGGATCATGTCCGAGCGCACCGCCGAGCTGGACCGGCGCATCGCCGATCTGGACCGCCAGCGCACCGAACTCACCGCGCAACTCGACGCCTCACTCGGCGCACAGACGCCGCTGGCGGGGACCCGATAACAGGTCCCCGCCGGCGCGGTGTCGGGACTACTCCCTGACGTAGAAGCGCAGGGTGAGATAGGCCGTCACGGCGGCGAACACGATGCCGATCGGGGCGATGGTCAGCGCGACCACGGCGATGTCGTCGCCGGTGATGCGCGGGAACACATTGCTGTCGAACAGCGGGCCCAGCGCGCGGTCGATCACCAGCGGCCGGGCGATGACCAGCCCGAGGATCGCCAGCACCGAGCCGACGAACGCGGCCGCCACCGCCTCCAAGAGGAACGGCAGCTGGGTATACCAGCGGGTCGCGCCGACCAGGCGCATGATGCCGACTTCCGTGCGCCGCGTGTACGCGGCGATCTGCACCATGTTCAGCACCAGCAGCATCGCCGCCAGCGCCATCACCAGCGCCAGACCGAACGCGGCATTGCGCAGGCCGTCGAACAGGCTGACCAGCCGGTCGACGAACTCCTTGTCGTTGGCGACGATCCGCACGCCCGGCCTGGTCGCGAAGCTGTCGTAGATGTGCTGGTACTGATCGGCGTCGGTCATCTTCACCCGCAGCGAGGCGGGCAGCGGTGAGTCGGCGATGTACTGCACCATCTCGGGCTGATCGGCGAACAGCTTCTTGGCCTCCTCGAGCGCGTCGGCGCGGTTGAGGAACTGCACGCTCTCCACGCCGGAGGTGCCCTTCAGATCCGCGAGCAGCGACTTGCACGGGTCGGCGGCGCAGTCCGGGTCGGTGTCGGAGACGGCGTCGTCGAGATAGAACCGCACCTCGAGCCTGCCGATGAAGAAGTTCTCGGTCTTGTCGGCCATCCGCACCGACAGCATGCCGCCGCCGAGCATCATCAGCGAGACCGCGGTGGTCAGGATCATCGCGATGGTCATCGTCAGGTTGCGGCGCAGACCGTCGGCGACCTCGGTGAACAGGAAACTCAGTCGCATTATCGCCCCACCCCGTAGACACCGGTCGCTTCGTCACGCACGAGTCTGCCGTGGTCGAGCTCCACCACCCGCCTGCGCATCGCGTCGACGATGTGGTTGTCGTGGGTGGCCATCAACACGGTCGTGCCGGTGCGGTTGATCCGTTCCAGCAGCGCCATGATGTCGGCGCTGGTGTCGGGGTCGAGGTTGCCGGTGGGCTCGTCGGCGAGCAGCACCAGCGGCCGGTTGACGAACGCGCGCGCGATCGCCACGCGCTGCTGCTCACCACCGGACAGCTCCGAGGGCAGCCGATTGCCCTTGCCGCCGAGCCCGACCATGTCGAGCACCTCGGGCACGGTGCGTTCGATGAACTGACGCCGCTTGCCGATCACCTCGAGCGCGAAGGCCACGTTCTGTTCCACGGTCTTCTGCTGGAGCAGCCGGAAATCCTGGAAGACGCAGCCGATCCGCTGGCGCAACTTGGGCACCTTGCGCCCCGGCAACCGGTCGACCCGGAAATCGGCCACCCGTATCTCGCCCGCGGTCGGCGACTCCTCCTTGAGCAGCAGTCGCATGAAGGTCGACTTCCCCGAACCGGACGGGCCGATGATGAAGACGAATTCGCCCTTGTCCACCTCGACGGAGACGTTGTCCAGCGCCGGCCGCGTCGAGGTCTTGTACGACTTGGTGACGTTGCGCATGGTGATCACGGGGAGCCAGTGTAGCCAGCGACCTCCCCGGTGACCGGGCCCCGACGGCCTCGGCGAGGCGTCGAGCAACCCTATGGCGTCTGATCGACCCAGGTGGGGACGGCGTTGAGGAGCGAGACCGGTCCGGTGCTGGTGGTGTCGGCGGGCTTGACGAACAGATAGACGACGAACGTGGACACCCAGGTGGCCATGAGGATCGCCGTCGACTTACGTGGTTTCACTGATTCCTTCCTTACGCAGGGCGGCCGCGACGCGCACGCGCAGCTCGCGCCCCACCTCGAATTGTTTGCCCGGCAATGTGCGGGCAACCATCCGGATGTTCATCTCGTCGAGCGAGAGATCTTCCACACCCATCACGGACGGTTCGTCGAGCAGCAGCGGCTTGAGGCGGCGGTCCTGGTAGGCCTTGGTGCACACCTCGTGCAGGATTTCGTTGATCTTGGTGATGTCGGCCTGCGCCGACACCGGCACGTCGATCGCGGCGCGTGCCCAGTCCTTGGACAGGTTGGTCACCTTCACGATCTGCCCGTTGGGGACGGTGATGACCTCGCCGTCGGAGTTGCGCAGCGTGGTGATGCGCAACGTCACGTCCTCCACGGTGCCCTCGGCCGCGTCGGCCGATCCGGTGACCGCGATCCGCACCACGTCACCGAAACCGTACTGACGCTCGGTGATCAGGAAGAACCCGGCCAGGATGTCCTGGACGATCCGCTGCGCGCCGAAACCCAGCGCCGCGCCGAGCACCGCCGCCGGCGCCACCAGACCCGTCACCGCGAAGCCGAGCCTGCGCAGCACCTCCATGCCGACCAGCACGTAGACGATGGTCAGCACCACCCAGGTGATCACCTGGGCCAGGGCGTGCCGGTGCTTGGCGGCCTCGGTGCGGACCAGCGCGTCGCTCGAGTGGAAGCCCGCGTCGATCTTGGTGGTCACCCGGTCGCGCACGAACGCCGCGAACCGGCCGAACAGCATCGCGCCGACCACCAGCAGGACGATCTCGAGCCCGCTGGACCGCAGCCACGCGGTGATCTCCGGTGCCGTGTTGATCGCCAGGACGCCGCTCATCGCCTCGCCCCGGCCGAGAGTCGACGGGGCTTGCGCTGGCACAGTTCCGGTTCGCTCGAACACACACCCGAAAGGTTACAGCGGGGTCACGGTGCCCGGTCAAACGCGAACAGCGTCACACCGGCCGAGCGAACAGGTGGCTACGCGTCGGCCTGTTCCCGCATGCGCCAACGGATTCCGGATTCGATGAAGCCGTCGATGTCGCCGTCGAGCACCGCCGAGGGGTTGTTCACCTCATAGTTGGTGCGCAGGTCCTTGACCATCTGGTACGGGTGCAGCACGTAGGAACGCATCTGGTTGCCCCACGAGGCGCCCTCGTTTGTCTTGAGCGCGTCCATCTGCGCGCGCTCCTCCTGGCGCTTGCGCTCGAGCAGCTTGGCCTGCAGCACGCGCATGGCCGAGATCTTGTTCTGCAGCTGCGACTTCTCGTTCTGACAGGTCACCACGATGCCGGTGGGGATGTGGGTCAGGCGCACCGCGGAGTCGGTGGTGTTGACGCTCTGCCCACCCGGGCCCGAGGAGCGGTACACGTCGACGCGGACCTCGCCCTCGGGGATCTCGATGTGGTCGGTGGTCTCGACCACCGGCAGCACCTCGACCTCGGCGAAGGAGGTCTGGCGACGGCCCTGGTTGTCGAACGGGCTGATCCGGACGAGCCGGTGCGTGCCCATCTCCACCGAGAGGGTGCCGTAGGCGTAGGGCGACTTCACCGCGAAGGTGGCGCTCTTGATGCCCGCCTCCTCGGCGTAGGAGGTGTCGTAGACCTCGACGACGTACTTGTGCCGCTCGGCCCAGCGGATGTACATGCGCATCAGCATCTGCGCCCAGTCCGCGGCGTCGACGCCACCGGCGCCGGAACGGATGTTGACCAGCGCGTCGCGCTTGTCGTACTCGCCCGAGAGCAGGGTGCGCACTTCCATCGCCTCGATGTCGACCCGCAGCGCGGCGCGCTCGTTGTCGGCGTCGGCGGTGGCTTCCTCGGCCGCGGCGCCCTCCTCGGACTCGGCCAGTTCGTAGAGCACCGGCAGGTCTTCGAGGCGCTGACGCAGTTCCTCCACGCGGCGCAGCTCGCTCTGGGCGTGCGACAGCTCGCTGGTCACCTGCTGGGCGTGGTCCTGGTTGTTCCACAGCTCGGGATCGGCCGCCTGGTGCTCGAGCTCGTCGATACGACGGCGTAGCTCCTCGACATCGAGGACCGACTCGACCGTCTTGAGCGTGGTGTCGAGTTCGGCGAGGTCGGCGATAACGTCAGGATGCACGATTCCCAAGGTTACCGGTCGGCTCCGACACCGTGAAACACGCGCACCCGCGCGGGTCAGCTCGCGATGGCGCGCAGGCCGCCAAGACGTCGCCCGAGCAGTCGATCCAGTGCCGTCGCGCTGGCCTCGTCGGCGGGCAGCAGGACATACAGCGACTGGTCGTCGTCGATGGACAGATCCAGCGATTCGTAGGCCAGCCGCAGCGTGCCCGCCTCGGGATGACTGATCCGGTTGATCCCGCCCGAGGGCGGCAGCCCCGGCAGCGCGGCCAGCCGGTCGGCGAACGGGGCGCCCGCGGTCACGGTCAGCTCGTCGACCAGCGCCGCCACCATCGGGTCGGCGCGGAACGGGCCCTGCTTGAGCGAGGCGACGAGCTTGTCGGCGGCCTCGTCCCAGTCCGGATACAGCTCGCGCGCGCCGGGATGGGTGAAGACGAACCGCGCGACATTGGCCGGTTCGCCCTGCTCGAACAGCCCGCTGGGCGCCATCAGCGTGCGGTAGCCGGCGGTGCAGGCCAGCACTTCGGTGAACCGGTTGGTGATCGCGGCGGGCGCAGGCTCGAGCTGGTCGAGGATCGCGCGAATCGTCGGCCGGACCGTGCGGTTCGGGCCGTTCTCGGCGGCGCCGCAGCTGAAACCGGACATGCCCTTGGTGAGCTGGTGCAGGTGCACCCGTTCGCGTGGGCTCAGCCGCAGCGTCTCGGCCAGCGCGGACAGCACCGGCGGCGAGGGGTGCCGGTCGCGACCCTGCTCGAGCCGGATCAGGTACTCCACGCTGACCCCCGCCAGCATCGCGACCTCCGCGCGGCGCAGCCCCGGCGTGCGCCTGCGCGGCCCGGCGGGCAGCCCGACCTCGGCGGGTGTGACGGCCTCGCGGCGGGTCCGCAGGAACAGACCGAGTTCGTTGTCGCTCACCCGATCGACGGTACCCATCCGCTGTCACGGTGTGCGCTGCAATCGGCCGGTAACCGGCCAGCGCGGCGCGCTGGTAGTCGCGTAGCCGGGTAGTGGCCGGAACACGAGTGCTGCCGGACTGCACCAAAGGACATTTTCCCCACGTGTTTCTCCTCTACCGGCCGAGCCGATCCGTTTGTTTCCCCTTTTCCCCGATGTCGAATGGGAGTTGGTACCGGCTCCCTGCTCGGTATCGAGGGAAGAGCGGGTATGGGCATGTCGGAGGTCTCCAGGGGTGCGTCGGCCGACACGCCGCTCGCCGCGCCGCGCAGTCGAAACGATCGTCCCGCGGCCTCCGATACGGCGGTGGTCCGCCCGGAATCCCTTGCAGCGCACACTAGTCGGAGGTACCGCGATATGACACCCGTGCACACCACTCCCACGTGGCTGGAACCGGGCTGGGAGAAGCAGCCGCTCGGTCGGATCACCAGAAGTACCGATGGCAGTCGCCGCAGCGCCGAGGCACGGTTCGGGCCGGATCGGGACTGGCTCGTGTGGTGGACCATGTACGCGGAGTTGCTTGGCCTCGCCAAGTATCAGGGGGTGAGCGGTCGGCGGACCGCCGCGACCGACCATGTGTTGGCGCAGATCGGTGCCGCAGAACGGTTTCTGCACGCGGAATTGCACGAGGAACTGCAAGCTCTGCCCGCCGTCGACCTCGGCCGGAAGCTGGTCGACGAGGTGCTGCTGCCTGCTATCGGTCGCGCTGAACGGGAATACGCCGACAGACCCGAGGCCTCTGCGCCGGAACGCATGACGATCCTCGCGTGGTATTACGCGCTTACTTCCAGGACCGCTGCCAGAGCCGGCAGCGAAGCGAAGAAGAGGCTCAAGAGCAAGCAGATGGACATGTCCAAGACGCTCACAGCGGCACGCTGGGAGAACGGCTTGCTGAACACCAGCGGGTTTCCACCCAAATCGCAAGCAGCGCTGCGGCATCTGACAGAGCTCCTCGATCAGCAGTTGCTGCCGCTGCGGCGCGAAACATCCGCCGCCGACGACCTGGAGGCATTGCTGCCCAAGACGCTGGCCAACAAGCTGCGCCGGGCCGAGCAACAGATGATCTCGTTCCGGGACGACAACAGCGACGAGCCGGCGGTACAGCACGGGATCAGCGAAACCGGCCGACTGGAACTTCTGCAAGGGCTGCTGCCATTGCTCGCGCGCCGGATGCTGCAGAAGAAATCGATCCTGCTGCTCGGCCCGACATCGAGCGGCAAGAGCTACGCGGGCCGGATCGCGGCCTCCTACTGCGCACATCGCAATCAGAAGGCGATCATTCTGATGCCGATCAAGGCCCTGGTCACCCAGGCGGTGCAGGACTGGAAGGACTGGCAGCAGGGCACCGGCCTCGAATGGAATGTGGTGCCGGGCTCTCGCGACTATCCCGACCATGACGATGCGCTGGTCCGTGGCGATTTCGACATCGCGGTGATGATCCCGGAGAAGCTGGCCGCGCTGCTCAGCCGCGGCATGCGCCTGGACAATGTCGGCGTCGTGGTCGCCGACGAACTCCAGATGCTGTCCGAGGACACCCGCGGAACCCGCCTGGAGATGCTGCTGACCAGACTGCGCCGCGCGCATTCCCGTATCCCGATCATCGCCTTGGCTGCCCAACTCGACGCCTCCTCTACCGAGCGGATCGCGAAATGGCTGGAGATCGACAGCGATGCGGTGATCCGTGCCACCGTGCGCCCGGTGCCGCTGGAGAAGATCGTGCGCAGCATGGACAAGGAAGAACGGGTGCTGCTGACCGACGACGTCACCACCGAACTGCGGCCGATCGCTGACGCGGGCGGTATGGACGCGACCCGCAAGCTGCGCACGATCAACCCGTATCAGAGCCGGGTGCTGACGCTGTGTCTGGACCTGCTGGCGGAACGGGACAACAGTGGCGAGTTCCGAAATCGCGGCATCCTGTGCTTCGTGCAGGCCCGCGACCATGCCGAGCGCTACGCCAAGATCATCCAGCAGGCCGCGACCAGCATCAAGGCACTCGGCCCGGTGCCGCCGGACCTTCCCTACCTCGGCCGGTTCCGCACCGGAATCGCCCGGTCGGATGCGGAGGACCGTTACCGCGAGTTCACCCGAATTCCGGACAGTCACGAGCGGGATCAGGTCATCGCGGCCCTCGGCACCGGCATCGGATTCCATACCGCCCGCCTCGACCCGTTTCTGCGCGAGGAGATGGAGTGGGGTTTCCGGGAGGGAAACATCCGGCTGCTCTTCGCCACCGACACCCTCAAACTCGGTATCAACCTTCCGGCAGACGTTGTGGTGGTGGCTTCCATCACCACCCCGAACAATGTCGGCACCAGCACCATCATCGACCGCAACGCGGTCGCGCAGCGGCTGGGACGAGCGGGCCGCCTCGGTATCACCCAGTACGCCGGTCGGGTGGGCGTGTCCCGACGGGGGCGCGGCTACCTGGTGATCCCCAACTCTCCGCCCAAGGACGGCGACTATGAGTTCGCGGCCGAAGACGAGGAACAACTGGCGCGGCACATCGAGCAGACCGGCGGGCTGGACACGGTCCGTCGCCGCGCACTGGCCGCGCTGGCCGACCGCGAAGCAGTGTTCGCGCACTACATCAAGTACAAGGAGCGCGGCCTGACCGTCACCTCCAGATTGGACGATGAAACCCTGGCCATCCTGCTCCTCGAGCATTCCAAGCGAGTGTTCAAGTCACAGCCGCGAACTGACCTGGAGGCGGAGGTGAACACCATGTACACCCTCTCTCTGAAGGCGCAGGAGCCGGGCGCCGCCGACCAGATCTCGCCCGGCAGCGTCGTGGACAAGCTGGTACAGACCCGGCTGCTGGAAGGAACCCGGCACGGTCAGGTGCGGATCACCGCGCTGGGACGTGCGATCGGACACAGCGGGCTGCCGTTGTCGGACGCGCCGTCCATCGAGCGGATGGCGCAGGCGCTGACCGAGGGCGCGGGACACCTGACGCTGCTCTTCGCGGCGACACAGACCCAGCATGTGGTGGACAGCACGACCTGGATCGCGGTACGCAGTGATCTGCCGCTCGAGGCCGAGTCCGAACAGAAGCGCGGAGTGATCCGGCTCGCGAGATGGCTGATGGACGGAGCCCCCGAAGCCGCGGACGTCACGCTGTCACCCGAGCTCTCGGCGCGTCTGCGACTACTGGTGCAGAACGAGGATCTGATCGGTGACGGTGCCATTGCGCGCAGGCTCTACGACCTGCTCGATCTGAGCAGGCCGGAACCCTCGCTCAGCGAGATCAACGCGTTGTTGCGCGCGACCGTGCTGCTGCTGTGGATGCGTGGCTGCCCCTTCCCGGTCATTGCCGAGTCGGTCAAAGCGACGGTCCAGCATCGGCCGGACAAGTCGTCCAAGTCGCCCTCGCCGAGCCCGCCGGTTCATCCCTCGGATGTCCGGGCTCTCGGCGAGAACACGAGCTATGTGTTCGATACGGTGTGCGACCTGGTCGGAGTGCTGCCCGAGAACAACCATTTCCGGATGTTCGAGCGCATGTCCGACGCCATCGCCTACGGTCTGCCGATCGAACTCGGCCCGCTCTCGCGCTTGAATCTGCGTGCGACACACCGTGATCGGCTGGTCCATCTGGTTCCGGCCGTTATCGCGAAGCGGCACGCCGACCTCACAGCACTGGTGCGCGGCAACATCCGGAATCCCCGGGCGGTCGCACCCTCCAAGCAGAAGCTGGACCAGTGGCAGAATCAGCTCTTCGAGCTGCCCGAGTTTACGAAGATCGTGAAGGAACTGCGCGCGCGGCAGGACAAAAGCATCCAGTTCGGCCGGACGATGGCCGGCGACATCGGTGAGCGCATGCTCGTGCAGCACTACACCTGCCAGGCGGTGGTCGATAACCTGACCAGCGGCGACGTCCGAACGGCACAGAGGTACCTGAAGCTGGTCTTCGAAGCCATGGGGCTCACCGTCACTCTGGAACACGCGAACCGGCTGCTGGTGCGCAGCAGCGAACCGACCGCTGAGCCGCTGGTCGTTCTGCTCGCCGAGACCGAGGTAACACTGACCGACGCGCGTACCTGGGCGCGTGCGGGGATGCTGGTGGTCGCCTGCCAGGGTGTCTCGCTCGACGTCGTCTCGGCTCCGCTGGTGGACGCGGTGCACCAGAGCGTGGTCGTCGAACCTTCCGTTCTGGTCGAGACCATGTACCGCATCATCGAACTCGAATCGGACACGGAGAGTCCGGTATTCGGCGAAGTCGACGATTTCGAAGCCGGTGGCGATCCACGGCTCTCCGAGGACGAGCTGCGCGCATTGCTCGAAGACGGCGACGGTGCGGTCCTGACCGAGGAGTCCTCGTACCGCTTCGAGCTCGGTGCGGTGCGGCAGCTGACCGGCGAGAAGATCCTGCACATCCTGCATTCGGCGCCGCCGTTGCTCAGCCGGACCGACGCGAGCAGGTTGCTCGACGGTGTCCGGATGCGGGTGGCCGAGAAGAGTTCCGAAGAACCGACGAGAGAATCGGGGTCGATGTGAGCAGCAAAGAGGTCGCGGTTTTCATCAGCGCGCGCCATTTCACCGGCATCGCACCAGGCGACCGAGATCCCGCGGAGGTGCTCGACCATATCGAGTCGGCCGCGGGGGCACTGATGCTGACCAGCGGCATCGCCCACCGTGTCGTCGTCGCGGACTGTGCTCAGCCCGACCAGCGGGCGATCGCCGAGCAGTTCTCGATCGACAGCGGATTCCGGGTCAGGCATTGTCCCGCTGCGGGCGCCGACCAGTCGATGGTGCTCAGCGCGGAAATTCTCGAGGCGCTGTCGAATGCGTGGGTGAAGACTTTCGTCGTCGGTGACGACCTGGTCCGGCAGTCGGCCACCGTCGACGTCCTGCAACGTCAACGCCGGTGGGTGATCGGGCTGGTCGGCGAATACCCGATCGCTCCGCGGCTCGCGGATATGACCTACACCATGCCGCTGGCTCGCCATCGACTGCTCGATGTGGTGACCACCATCATCGCCGAGCTGAACAACGGGAGCGAGGAACACACGGTCCAGGACATCCATCGCGAACTTCAGCGTCGGATCGCCGGATTCAGCGCCGCCGACTACGGTTTTCAGGGCACAGCCGATCTGGTCGCGACCGCCAAGGGGCTTACGCGACCGGCACCGAAACCACCGCGGACTCGGATGGTTTCGCCCACCCCGAAGCAGATCAAGAAGACCGCGCTGAAAGCCGGAAAGAAGTTCGATCCGCATGGCATCCTGCGCGCCGCGATCCTCGCACTGACACCGTTGTCCCCAGACGAGCTGGAGTCGATGGATGATGTCGGTGTCGGGTGCCGATTGCTGGACTTGCTCACTGGGCAGCCACACCTGCGCGACGCCCTTCGGGGCGGCGGAATGATCAATACGACGTTCGCGCACGGTGTGCGGCACCTGGTCGGCGACAAGACCTGGCGTCCACCCCAGTTCGACAGTTTCGTCGAGTACCTGCGGCAGTGCACAGACCGCCAGGGTGGGTGGATTCTGGCTTGCCTGCCGGAACGCCCGCAGCAGGGGATATTCCTGTTCACCGAGGAATTGCCTGACGGCTGGCAGTATTTCGCGCCCATCACCGCGAACGATCCGGCTCTTCCGAACGCTGAGCCCTCGGATGCCGGTCCGGTGATCCGGACCACCGAGGGTATCGGTGCTGAGCAGGCCGTGCACGAATTCCCCGGCTGATTCGCCGACGATTCGCTGGATTCCCCCAGTCAAAGGGTGCTTTCCCGGATTCCCTGCCATCAGATGGAACTGAGTGCGGAGCCTGTCTGCTTCGCGCCGAAGGGAACGACCACAACGGAGAGAGCGTGTACACCACAGGACCAGCGGCTTTCAAGACATTCGTACAGCGCTACGGCATTTCGGCAGCGATCGTGATCTATTACGGCATCGCCGAATTCGACTTCGGCCACGTGACACATCTGCCGTCCGTGCTGGATGTGCTCGTCGTGATGTTGACCGGACAATGCCTGTTCGGCTTCTACCAGATGCTGGTGATGCCCTGGGGCCGCCGCCGCATCGACGCGGTGGTGGACTACTTCGTCCGCCGGTGGGAGGAGCGGCGGCGCTACGCTCCCGGCACGCCACCCCGGCAGCACGACGCCTTCGACTTCTACGAGGCTCAGATGCGCTACGAGCAGCGCGACGGTGACCCGCTCGACGGCACCGGCGACGGACCCGACGCCCGGGAGTAGGTCGACGTCACGCCCTGTGCCCCCTCCGTTCCGACGGAGGGGGCACAGCTGTGTCCGGGGAAGCGGGGCTCACCCACTCGCGTAGGCCGGAGAGTGGCCGTGCCACTACCACTCTCAGCGTGGTCTCCCTGACAGCGTCGCGAACGGCGACGGTGGACACACCGGCCGATCGGGCCGAGCAGACGACAGAGGAGAACACGGTGTCCACACAGCCACTGAAGCTCGCGATCATCATCGGCAGCGTCCGCGAGGGCCGGTTCGGGCCGGTGGTCGCGCGCTGGTTCGCCCAGCAGGTCGACGACCGCTTCGACGTCGACATCATCGACCTGGCCGAGGCCGAGTTGCCCGCCGCGCTGCCGCCGGTGCCGCCCGCGGTGGACCCCGACATGCCGCGTCCGGCGGGAATGGCCGAGTTCACCGAACGGCTGGCCGCCGCCGACGCCTATGTCGTCGTCACGCCCGACTACAACCGCAGCTACCCGGCCGCGCTGAAGTCGGCCATCGACTGGCACTACACCCAGTGGGACGCCAAGACGATCGGCTTCGTCGGCTACAGCGGTGGCTCCGGCGGACTGCTGGCGATCGAGCACCTGCGCCAGGTGTTCAACGAGCTCAACGCCCACACCGTGCGCAACTACGTGTCCTTCCCGCGCTACTACCTGCTCTTCGACGAGGACGGGCGGCTGCGGGAGCCGCAGGAGTTCGAGGCCGCGGCGCAGGCGCTGCTCGATCAGGTGCACTGGTGGGCGAGCGCTCTGGTCGCGGCGCGGGCGGCGCAGGTCGCGGCCTGAGCGTGTGCTCGGCCCAGCGGTGGGGCCGCGCTGCGCACCCGGCGGCCACCGTGAGCACGCGTGCTCACGGCCGAGCGGCACGTCCGCGGGCCGCGGCGTCGGGAGCCGCCGCGCACCCAAATACACTGGCTGTGTGGCTGCCTACTCCGCTGACCTGGACCTTGCCCTCCGACTGGCCGACGAGGCCGACGCGATCTCGCGGGTGCGTTTCGGCGCCGTCGATCTGAAGGTCGACTCGAAGCCGGACCTGACGCCGGTCTCGGATGCCGACCTGGCGGTCGAGCAGGTCATCCGGCGCGTGCTCGCCGCCGAACGCCCCGACGACGCCGTGCTCGGCGAGGAATTCGGCGGCGACGCGGAGTTCACCGGCAGGCAGTGGGTGGTCGACCCGATCGACGGCACCAAGAACTTCGTTCGTGGCGTGCCGGTCTGGGCCAGCCTGATCGCGCTGCTCGTCGACGGTGTGCCGGTGGTCGGCGTGGTCAGCGCGCCCGCGCTGGGCAGGCGCTGGTGGGCGGCCGCGGGCTCGGGCGCGTGGGCGCAGGTGCACCCCGGCGCGCCGAAGCCGATCACCGTGTCGGCGGTGGGCGCTCTCGACTCGGCCAGTCTGGCCTTCTCCAGCCTGTCGGGCTGGCACGAGCGCGGGCTGCGGGAGCGATTCATCGATCTCACCGACGCGGTCTGGCGGGTTCGCGGCTACGGCGATTTCTTCAACTACTGCCTGGTCGCCGAGGGTGCGGTCGACATCGCCACCGAGCCGGAGGTGTCGCTGTGGGACCTGGCCGCGCTCGACATCCTGGTCCGTGAGGCAGGTGGCGCGTTCACCTCCCTGGACGGCCGATCCGGTCCGCACGGCGGCGACGCGGTGGCCAGCAACGGCCTGCTCCAGGACGAGGTCCTCGCCCGTTTGCGCGGCTGATCGGGGTTATCCACATGTGAGCGGGGGCCGGTGAACCACGTCGTCGGGCCCGGCGGACGGGCTGCGGTCCCGGCCCACGCTCGTAGGATGGCCCGGTGAGCAATTCCGGCGCCACGGCCCCCGATGTCGACGACTTCCCGCCCGACGACGCGTACCCGTCCGACGGTGGCTATGTCTCCGAGCACGATTTCGACGACACCGGCGGCTTCCACTTCGACGACCTCGCTCCGGCCACGCCCGGCCGCGCGGCGGCCCCCGCTCGCCCGGAGACCGCCGAGGAGGTCCTGCGCCGGGTCTTCGGCTACGACGCCTTCCGCGGCGACCAGGCCGCCATCGTCGAGCAGGTCGTCGGCGGCGGTGACGCGCTGGTCCTGATGCCGACCGGTGGCGGTAAATCGCTGTGCTACCAGGTGCCGTCGCTGGTGCGGCCCGGCGTCGGCGTGGTCGTCTCCCCGTTGATCGCGCTCATGCAGGACCAGGTCGACGCGCTCAGCGCGCTCGGCGTGCGGGCCGGGTTCCTCAACTCCACCCAGTCCCCGGATCAGCGGCGCACGGTGGAGGCGCAGTTCGTCGCCGGTGATCTCGACCTGCTCTATCTCGCGCCCGAACGCTTGCGCCTGGAGTCCACGCTGCGGCTGCTCGACCGCGGCACGGTGGCGCTGTTCGCGATCGACGAGGCGCACTGCGTGTCGCAGTGGGGCCACGACTTCCGGCCCGACTATCTCGCGCTGTCGCTGCTGCACGAGCGCTGGCCCGATGTCCCGCGCATCGCGCTCACCGCGACCGCCACCGAGAAGACCCGCGCCGAGATCGTCGAGCGGCTCGACCTGGGTGCGGCGAAGCAGTTCGTCTCCAGCTTCGACCGCCCCAACATCCAGTACCGGATCGAGTCGAAGAACCGCGCCGACCGGCAGCTGCTCGACTTCATCCGCGCCGAGCACGCCGGCGACGCGGGCATCGTCTACTGCCTGTCGCGCAATTCGGTGGAGAAGACCGCCGCGATGCTCAACGAGAACGGCGTGCGCGCGGTGCCCTATCACGCGGGCCTGGACAACCGGACCCGCGCCGAGAACCAGGCCAGGTTCCTGCGGGAGGACGGCCTGATCGTGGTGGCCACCATCGCCTTCGGCATGGGCATCGACAAGCCCGACGTGCGGTTCGTCGCCCATCTGGACCTGCCCAAGTCGGTGGAGGGCTACTACCAGGAGACCGGTCGCGCCGGCCGCGACGGCCAGCCGTCGACCGCGTGGATGGTCTACGGCCTCGCCGATGTCGTTCAGCAGCGCAAGATGATCGACTCGAGCGAAGGCGACGCCGCGCACCGCAGACAGCTGCAACTGCATCTGGACGCCATGCTCGCGCTGTGCGAGACGGTGGGCTGCCGTCGCGTGCGGCTGCTGAACTATTTCGGGCAGCCCGGCCAACCCTGCGGCAACTGCGATGTGTGCCTGAACCCGCCGGAGACCTGGGACGGCACGGTCCCGGCACAGAAGCTGCTCTCCACGGTGCTGCGGCTCGAGCGGGAACGCGGACAGGCCTTCGGCGCGGGCCACCTGATCGACATCCTGCTGGGCAAGACGAATCCGAAGATCACCCAGCACCGGCACAACGAGCTGTCGGTGTTCGGGATCGGCACCGACCTGCGCGACACCGAATGGCGGGGCGTGACGCGGCAGTTGCTCGCCGGCGGACTGCTCGCGGTGCGGGGGGAGTACGGCGTGCTCACCCTCACCGACGCCAGCAACGAGGTGCTGTTCGAGGGTAAGAAGGTGCCGATGCGCCGCGAGCCCGAACGCGCCGCCCGGCCCGCGCGCAGCGCGAAATCGGCCAAGGCGGCCGTCGATCTGCCCGCGACCGATCTGCCGCTGTTCGAGCGGCTGCGGGCCTGGCGCGCAGCCACCGCCAAGGAGCAGGGCGTGCCCGCCTACGTGGTCTTCCACGACGCGACACTGCGCGAAATCGTTGCGCGCAAACCGGGTTCGCTCGCCGAACTCGGTACCGTCGGCGGCGTCGGCGAGAACAAACTGGCCCGCTACGGCGAGGGGGTGCTGGCCGCGCTCGCCGAACAGTGAGCGGAAAAGGAACGCGCGACGAACCGGGGTGGCGCGCGATACTGTCGAGCCATGGCGAACGGTGAAGGCTCCGACAGCGACTCGTCGGGCGGCACGAGCTCGGGCGGCGCCGACGCTCCGCTGCCGCCGCTGCCGCACCGGCACATCGACCCGGTCGTCGCGCCGAGCCTGCTCGGCGGTCACCAGCCGGTGGTCCACCGGGGCAGGCCGCGCTGGTCGACCGTCGCGCTGCTCCTCCTCTTCGCCTCGGCGCTGGCGCTCTATCTGGCCCTGCGCCCCGGCGGCTGACCTCTCATCCACGCGCCCGCCCACGGCGTTTCGGTACCCGAGCGGTTCCGGAATGTTTGCGATGCTGCGGACCAGTGGATGACGCCGAGCGCTGTGACCTGTGGTAGCCGCAGGTCATAGCCCTGCCTGCGGCCCGCTTCCCGGCGCACTGTAGGCCTCCTCGACCGATCGCGGCGATCGGTCCCGGCCCGAGGAGGCGACGGGAACGGTGTGGGTGACCTGGGTGACGCGAGGGGTGTGCGCGGTCCTGACCGCGACCGGAATCGTCTGTGCGGCAGCACCATCGGGCAGCGCGGAGCCCTCGTCGCCGATCGGCGTGCGAGACCTGCCCCGCCTTCTGACGCCGTCGCTGCCCGGCACCTACGGCGAGGACACCGCCGTGGTGATCCTGGGCTACGGCCTGACGCCAGAGGGCACCGTGCGCCCGGAACTGGTCCGGCGGTTACGGGCCGGCCTCGTGCAGGCGGTGTTCGCGCCGTGGTCGCCGATCATCGTTACGGGCGGCAATCCACGGGCCGGGCTGAGCGAGGCGGACGCGATGGCCGATTGGCTGGTGGCGGCGGGCATCGACCCGGCGCGGATCCTGCGTGAGCCGCAGGCCGATTCGACCGTGGCCAATGCCCGCTTCACGCCGGCGCTGATGGCCGAGCACCAGCTGCGCGCCGCGGTGCTGGTGACCTCGGGTGACCACCTCGACCGGGCCAGGGCCGCCTTCGACGCCGCGGGCGTGCTGGTCGTCGGCGAGCTGACCCCCGACCGCACCCCGTGGCCCGCCCTGCCCCTGCGTATCGATCAGTTCGGTCCGGCACTACCGCCCGCCTAGCCCGGACGGGTCGGTTCCTGTGAGCGAACACAGTGTTTCGTCATGTGACCGCCGCGGACGCGTCCACACAGCATGGTGGGCGCAGGGGGTCCGCCTTTCCCGCCCGCCAACTCCGAGGTGACATCTTGACGCTCCAGCTCTCCGACAGCGACATCCTGGCCGAGCTCGAACCGACCGCCGAAGCGAACCTGAACGACCACTTGGCCAAGGCCAAGGACTGGCACCCGCACGACTACGTGCCGTGGGACGAGGGCCGCAACTTCGCTGCGATGGGTGGGATCGACTGGGACCCGGAGCAGTCGCGACTCAGCGAGGTGGCCAAGGCGGCCATGATCACCAACCTGCTCACCGAGGACAACCTGCCCTCCTACCACCGCGAGCTCGCCGACACCTTCGGCTTCGACAACGCCTGGGGCACCTGGATCGGGCGCTGGACCGCCGAGGAGAACCGCCACGGCATCGTCATGCGCGACTACCTGGTGGTGACCCGCGCGGTCGACCCGGTCGCGCTCGAGGAAGCCAGGATGGCGCACATGACCGCCGGCATCGCCAAGCCGGAGAAGGGTTCGCAGTTCCTCAAGGGCGTCGCCTACGTCACCTTTCAGGAACTGGCGACCAGGATCAGCCACCGCAACACCGGCAGGCTGTGCGACGACCCGATCGCCGACCGCATGCTCGCGCGCATCGCGACCGACGAGAACCTGCACATGATCTTCTACCGCAAGCTGTGCGCGGCCGCCCTCGACCTCACCCCCGACGCGACGATGCGCGCCATCACCGACGTCGTCGTGCGCTTCCAGATGCCCGGCCTCAACCAGCCGAACTTCCGTCGCAACGCGGTCATGCTGGCCAAGCACGGCGTCTACGACCTGCGCCAGCACCTCGACGTCGTGCTCGAGCCGGTGCTGCGCACCTGGAAGGTCTTCGACCGCACCGATCTCGGCGACGAGGGCGAACGCGCCCGCGACGAGCTGCACGCCTACCTGCTCGACCTCGAGGCCAAGGCGACCCGATTCGAGGAACAACGCGACCGAGCCCTGGCCCGCGCCCTCGAGCGCGCGGCGAGCTGAGGGTGGGACGGACCTTGGAATAAACGGCTGGCGCGGTCACTTAGAGTTGACCGTTATGAAGGAAAAGGGCAGGAAGGTCATCGCGACCAACCGCCGGGCGCGGCACAACTACACGATCCTCGACACCTATGAGGCGGGGATCGCGCTGGTCGGCACCGAAGTCAAGAGCTTGCGCGAAGGCAAGGCGTCTCTCGTCGACGCCTTCGCGACCGTCGACAACGGCGAGGTCTGGCTGCGCGGCCTGCACATTCCGGAGTTCAGCCACGGCACGTGGACCAACCATTCGCCGCGGCGCACCCGCAAGCTGCTGCTGCACAAGCGCGAGATCGAGCACCTGGTCGGCAAGTCCAGGGAGGGCAACCAGACGCTGGTGCCGCTGTCGATGTACTTCTCCGACGGCAAGGTGAAGGTCGAGCTCGCGCTCGCCAAGGGCAAGCAGGACTACGACAAGCGTCAGGACCTCGCCCGCAGGCAGGCCGAGCGTGAGGTCACGCGCGAGATCGGTCGGCGGGTCAAAGGCATGCGTTGATCTCCGTCCTGCTCGCCCTCGTGGCGGCGGCGGGGTACGGAGTCAGCGATTTCTTCGGCGGGATCGCCGCCCGGCGGGTCACCGCGTTGCGGGTGGTCGTCGTGTCCTACCCGTGGTCGGTGCTGCTGGTCCTGCTGATCGCGCCGTTGGTCGGTGGGCACGCGGACGCGGCATCGATGCTGTGGGGCCTGGCCGCGGGCGTGGCCAGCGGACTGGCGGTGTGGTGGTTCTACGCCGCGCTCGCCGACGGTCCGATGTCGGTGGTGTCGCCGGTGACCGCGGTGCTGGTCGCCGGCATCCCGGTGATCGCCGGGTTCTTCCTCGGCGAGCGACCGGGGCCCGCCGCGATCGCGGGAATCGCGCTCGCGCTGGTCGCGGTGGTGCTGGTCAGCCGGGAAGCGCCGGACGAGACGACCGAGGAGATCATCGGCGGCCGGGAACTGCGTTTCACCCGTCGGGTCGCGCTGCTCACCGTCGGCTCGGGCGCCGCGTTCGGCTTCGCGTTCTTCTTCCTGCACGAGACCAGCGCGAGCGCCGGGCTGTGGCCATTGCTCGGTCAGCGCGCCGCCGCGACGGCCGTCGTGTGGACCTCCGCGCTGGCCGCGGGCCAGTTCCGCGGCCTGCGCGGGGAACCCTTGCGGCTGGCGCTGGCGGTCGGCGTCCTCGATGTGATCGCCAACGCGGCGCTGCTGTACGCCTTCCACGGGTCGCTGCTGTCGGTGGTCAGCGTGATCGGCTCGCTGTATCCGGCCGCGACCGTGCTGCTGGCGATGGTGCTGCTCGGCGAACGGATCAGCGGGACGCAGAAGGTGGGCATGGTGCTCGCGCTCGCGGCGGTCGCCATGATCGCCGCGAGCTGAGGCCACTACAACCGGGTGCAGGGCTCGTGCAGGTCCAGCTTGCCCAGGGTCTCGCCCTGATAGCCGACCTCGATCGCCCTGGCGCCCATCGGCGCGGCCTTGTCCGGTTCGAACACCGAGGTCCACTCACCGCTCAGATCGGGTTGGACCGCGCCCGCCGGATGGATGACGACCATGCCCTCGCCATCGGGTCGCAGGTCCTCGATCGTGCGGCGCAACCCGGCCCGGGTCAGCTCGCCCTCTTCGGCCGCGGCGATGAGCAGGGCCTTGAGCGGATAGGAGATCGCCCAGCCCAGCGAATAGCCGAAGTTCGCCGGTGCGCGATCGACGGCGGCGCGGGCGTGCCGGGCGCCGACGCTATCGCCGTTCCAGCTGTCGACCGGGGTCGTGTAGTTGTAGAGCGCCGTCAGCGCGGGGGCCGCGGCGGTCTGCAACAGCGCGGCGTTCCAGGTCGGCAGCGAGCCGAGGAAGCGGCCGGTGTAGCCCGACTTCACCAGCTTGCCGACGATCTCCGCGGTCTCGGCGGGACCGGTGGCCAGCAGGACCAGGTCGGGATCGGCGGCCAGGACCTCCTCGACCGGTCCGTCCTGGTTGCCGACCTCGCCGTTGGGGCCGGTGTCGACCCGGTCGGCGATGGTGGCACCGTTGGCGACCGCCCACTTCAGCGCACCGCTGGCGTAGTCGCCGCCGTAATTGCCGCGGTAGGCGACGATGGCGATATTGCGCGGGGCGTAGTGGGTGCGGGTGAACCAGTCCAGGCCGGTCACCGCCTCCGTGCAGTAGGAATAGCCCGCGCTGAGCACCAGATTGCGGTCGGCGCTGCGATAGTTCCAGCCCGACCACTGGGTGGCCGCCACGCTGACCATGTCGTCGGTGTCCATCTGATTGAGCATCGCGATGGTCTGGGCGGTGCCGAAGCTCATCGCCAACGCGAGCACGTGCGGCTCGATCTCGGCGTAGGCGGTGCGATGCGTGCGTGGGTCGAGGGAGGTATTGCGGGCGTTGGTGGTGATGTCGATGTCGTAGCCGCCGATGCCGCCCGCCTGGTTCACCTGGTTCCAGAACGCCAGCTGGCCCTCGTTCATCGACGAGCCGAGGGCGGAGAACGGGCCGTTCGCCAGATCCGACAGGACACCGAGGTAGATGCACCCCCGGTCCTTGTGCGTCGATCCGGGACACGGTGCGCTGGTGACTCCCGGCCCGGCGGTCGAATCGCCGGCGGAGCACGCCGCGGCGAGGAGGAGGCCGGCCACGACGGGCACGGCGGCCGACCGGCGCAGCCGGCTGGTGAATGCCATGAGGTAACTCCTTGTTCCAGCCGCACACGGGATCTCGCGCGTCCCGGTCCAGCCGATCGAGAACAGTACCCCGGTCGACCGGCGCATCTCCCCGGATCGGCGGTGCGAATAAGTGTGGTTCGCTGACGAGTCACATCGGCGACACCGCGCGCTGGCAGAAATATCGGGAAGATTCCCGGCGACGGCAGTGTTAACATGACTAGCCCGCACGGTGCGGGCACGTACGGGGCTGAACGGTTTCGACTGCGTACGTTGATTCAGGGGAAGCGTGTCGGTGCAGGCAAGAGACCACCGTAAGCGTCGTTGCAACCAATTAAGCGCCGATTCCAATCAGCGCGAGTACGCCCTCGCTGCCTAAGTAGCAGGTCGTCTCTGTCAGACCGGGTTCGTCCCTCGACCCGGACCCTGGCATCAGCTAGAGGGAATTACCGTTCGGCTCGGTCGCGGAGTCGGACGGGACATCCAACAGCGACTGGGATCGTCATCCGGGCTTGTTCGCGAGACTCGGAGATCCGAGCAGAGACCTAGCGAACTGCACACGGAGAAGCCCTGAAGACGCGGCGGAGGACCCGGGTTCGATTCCCGGCAGCTCCACAAGAGCGGTCTTACTCGAAACGGGGTCCGAAAGGACCCCGCCGAGAGTAGGGCCGCTTTTCCCGTTCCTGGGCGCTGGTCGTATCGAAGGATTTCCGCAGGTCATCCTGGCTCCGGCCACAGTATGAAGGTCGGCGAATGGTTGCTGCAGCTCGTCGGCGACGACCCCGTCGATGTCGAGGTAGAGGCGTTCGAAGAACGCCCTGTTGAGGTGGCGTCGTACCTCATCGGTGCGGGTTCGGTACAGATCCCACGGATCGGCCAGGAGGTCGAGCCCTCGTTCGAGGATCTCCACCCCAACAGCGAGTTCAGCGTTCGTCGCGGTGAGACCGGCTTCGACAGCCGCCCGATCGGCGTGAATCTTCCGCAGGCGATCTTTGATCTTGGTTTGTGGCAGCGTGCCGTCGGCGGCCAGGTCGAGCAGTCGCTCTTCCTTGGCGTCGAGGTCTTTGAGCTGCTTGGTCATACTGCTGTGCATCTGACGGACGCTGGCCTGTTCGTCTGTCATGACCTGGCCGAGGAGCTCACGCGCCGTCGTCTGGAACCCCTCTGGGATGCGGAGCGTCCCGTAGTGCTCGACGATGGCATCTTCGACGCGATCAGCGGGGAGGTGAGGCAAATCGCACACGCCTTCCTGGCGACCCCGGCACAAGAAGTAGCTGTACCGCTTGCCATTGCGCCCACGAGCTTCGGTGTAGATGAATCGCGAGGTCCTGCCGTCGCCTCGACAGCGACCACAGACAGGTCGCCCTCGAGATAGTGCTGAAGCACGCGATCCCGCTGCCCGCGGCGGCTTCGCACGTCTCGGACATCCTGAACCCGATCGAACAATTCTTGGGTGACGATAGCGTCGGCCTACCCGGTCGGAGCTGTTCGTCGACGATGACCCATCCCGCGTAGTAGGGGTCCTGGAGCAGTCCCTCTCGTTCCACGGCATGCTGGATCTGGCCACGCTGGGTCATGTGGCTTTGAGGACACTGCCTAGCGCGGACACGGGGTACTGGGTCTGACGTAGCTCTCCCGGACTTACGGGACAACCCTTAGCAATCGGCGGACGGAGCATCATTCGCCCGTCCACCATGGTCCGCCGACTTTCTGAAGATGGGGGAACCGATCCGGGCCGAGATGCGTCCTACGAAGTGAATGGGTGTGATGACGGCGGAGGCTGGCGGGATGGCAGGCGGGGAGCGTGACAGCAGTGCTGAGTAAGACGCGCGAAGAGGCAGCCCGAGCCGTAGAAGCCGCACTGCCACCGGTGAGCTAGAAGCAGCACCGCATGACACGTCATGTAGCGAGTTGCTGAATCAGGGAGGGGCCAGGAGTTATGACCGGTCTGGATGTCAACAAAGAAGTGCTCATCACACTCGGTATGGAGCTATCGCGCGTCGGTGCTGCCGTCGAGGGAATGGACACCAAGGAACCCTTTCGGGTCGGGGTCGACGATCTGAAAGGCACAGCGACCGCAGCTGTTTCGGCAGCAGCCAGTGATCAGGTCAAGACGGCCCTGACCTCGGTCGCCTCGCGGATCAATGCGATGGGCGGCGCGGCAATCAGGTGCTGCATGAACTACGAGGAAGCCGACAAGGCGTTCGCCGGTCTGCTGGGCAATCTTGGGGAAGGCGTGTACTCGTGACCGTCGGTCTGGCCGCCATGCGCGGCTTCCATCCCGAAGCCACTACACACGCTGTGGCCGGTGCGATCGACGCGCTCGTCGCTACGTTCAGCACGCACATGAACGACATGTACGTCAAAGTCGATGCCAGCCAGGACAACTGGAAAGGAGCTGCGGCGACAGCGGCGAACCAGCGAGCGCTCGGCGAGCGGGTGGCCGGCAACACCTTGATCGGCGAACTCGACGACATCGCCGCGGCCTACCGCAAGCACGGCTCGGCGATGGATGGCTACTGCTCGGCCGCGGTCAAGGCGGCCGACGACTATCTGCGGCAAGGCTTCGATGTCGCCGACGACGGCACGGTGACCGTCCCGGCGGGTAAGAAAGACATTCCTGGCGCTGCGCCCGGACAGACGATCCCGATGAGCGCTGAGCAGCTCGCCACCTACGCGGTCGAGGCATCGACCAGGGTGAAAGGTCTGGTCAACCAATTCAACGCTGAAGACCTCGCTCTGGCCCAGGCTGCCGGGCAGGAACTGCTCGACATGGTGCAGAAAGCCGCGGGTGAGGCAGGGCTCGGGTCCTGGACGATGGACACCATCGACTCCGGCAACACCGGAGTGCAGGACGGTCTGCTTGTCGCCGACCGCAATGCGACTCCGGCTCAGATGCGGCTCATCGCAGATCGCCTCGCCGAGGCCGGACTCACGGCACAGGACATCGCGGATATCAACTCCGGCAAGAAGGTCGATCTGACCGAGGCCCAGTTCGCCTACCTGCATTCGTTCTACAACACCGCAGGTAAGGACGGGTTGGTCTGGATGACCGAGCAGATGAGCACCGGCGGCGATACCGTGCATGCCGCGAGCGTGGTCAATGGACTCAATACGCTGGCCAACCCCAACGTCGGTGCCACCGGTATCGGCCCCACCGGGATCCCGATGCAACTGCAAGGCGGCCTCAACCAGATCCCGTCCGGGATCTCCAACGTCTTGACCCGTGACTACTCACTTCGAGATGGCAACCGCACCCACCACTCGAACATCGACGGTGGCGAGCTCAAGCAGGTTACGTCGATGCTGGCGCTCGGCGACAAGATGACTGCGCCTGGCAGCGACATCAACCGCGAGCTCCTCAATACTGCCGGTGATCTCGTTGACAAGAGTGGGCACAACGTCACCAGAGAAACCGAAGACGGTCTCGTGAGTGATCTTGTCCAGTCGATGGTCGAAACGGCCGGGGAAGACAAGATCGCCGTCACCGAGGTGCTGGCTGACCCGGGTAAGCGAGAAGACATTTTCGGCCCGCTGCTGACGAACGAGTACAGCAAGGATGACGGTGCCGCAGTCCAAGACATGCTCAGCTGGATAGAGGGCGACGCCACGTCGCCCGACACGGCCGTTGCCGATCGCGCCGGTGCGGCGGCGTCCGGTTTGGCCAACTACGTCGCGGGCCACAAGGACGAACTACTCAACGTCAACGGCGCGTATTCGGAATCGATCGGTGCCACAAACCCGCGCGCAACACAAGGAATCGCCTCGGCGCTCAGTCCGTATATCGCTGATATGGCCGGGGTTGCTGACGATAAGACGGCAACTCGCAACTTCTACTGGGGTACTGACGACGATCACTCCAAAGCTCTGAGTGTCTTCACGGTCATGGATACCGACAAGGACGCGGCGACCTATTTCAATGCCCAGGCATTCATGACAACGTCGGAACTGCAGCAGGCGTGGGCCAATTCGGCAGTCGCCAATCCGGAGGAACCGAATGGCGAGCTCGCCAGTCGCGCTGGGGTGATCCGGGGGCTGATCGACCAGGGTCTCACGGCCGAAGCCGAAGAGCGAGGAAAAGACGCAAAAGCGCACGGTGCCAACAGCTTCGCCAACAAGGGTGAGGCCTATGACGGAATAAAGTCTGCACTGAGTACCGGAATGAAATATACGCCAGTCGTCAAAGATGTGTGGGCGCCAGCGGTTGATGCTTACAACACCGTTGCCAAGAACAGTATCGTCGGCGTGTATCTGCCGCCCGACACTCCGGCGACGACCGTCAGCTACGACACCTACGACGCCTCGCGTCAGAATTATCAGATCGCGCAAGCGCTCCAATCCCACGGGGCGCTCGACCATAGCCCGACATACAATTACATGTTCAACGGCGATGGCACATTGAAAAGCTACGACGAACTTCTCGCAGCCAAGGGCGGCGACCATCACACGGTCAATGGCAACCTGACGAATGTGCTGAACAACCACCGTGGCGGAATATTCCATGACCACTTGCAGGACTATCACATCCAATACGGCCAAGGATTGGGGTCGGTCCGATGAACCGGATAGCTGTGTCTGCCCTCGCAGTTGCGCTGACGGTGGGACTGACCGCTGGCTGCTCTGCAGATGAGGAGCCAGCAACCGCTACGGCCCTGTCGCAGCTGTGCATTCCGTGGAACGACTACCTCGTGAACGAACTCCATATAGCCGGTGTTACCGGTGGGACCCAGGATCCGAGATTCAAGATGGAGAAAGGCGGCGTGGGTCACAGGACGTGCACCTTCGATTGGCCAGGCAGCGGGGGCATGGCGGCGTCCTTGTTCGAGGACAAAGACAGCAAACTGCCACCGGCAGAACGCGAGAGGGTTCGCACGGACAATGCCAATGTGAAGACCGGGCAAGGTTACAGGCAGGTCGACGGGTATGGCTATCCGACCTGGGTCTACGACCGGCGCCCGGGCGCGCAGGAAGTGTCCGAGGTGAGAGTCGAGGTCTACCTCAACGACCACGTGGCGGGATTCGACATCGGCCAGTCGCCCGCTGAATCCATGACTGACGAGCAGTTGGCGAACACGATCCGGTTCACAATTTTACTCGCCGAGAAGCTGACCCGGTAAGGGGAGGGCTGCGCAGTTTCGCGGATATGCGGTGAATGCTTTTTGAAGGCTTGGGATCTTGTGCTACCGAGGTGGAGGTGAGTCCTGCGCCCGCTGTTGCTGGCAAGCATTCTCCAGATCGGGGTTTTCGAACGCCCATCTAACGGCGTGGCTGTTGACCCATGGCTGCGAACCGTCGGTGAGGCTTACGCAGTGTATCCGTTGGAGGTGGTCGTTCCGTCCCCTTCCGGCGATCGGGGTTGCCGACCTCGCTGTCCGCCTGCCGCTCTGATGGCGACGCCAGCTTCTCGCAGCGTTCTCGCTACGGTCCGCTTCGCCATCTGATGCTCGACCATCAGCTGAGTCATGGACGCGCCGGCCTCGTACTTGGCCACAATCTCGGCGACTTCCTCGGGCTTCAAGTGCTTCTTCGCGCCCCTGGAGGTTCGAGGCTCCGGATCCGTTGAACTCCGTGATCCGCATGCGTGCAGTCGTTCGCCCAGCTCGCAAAGGCTTCGCAGGAGGTCGACGTGTTTCGAGTAACTTCCCGGCAGCTCCACTCGAGGCCCCTCACCTGGCATCCAGGTGAGGGGCTTTGTCGTATCGGCTAGCCGCCCGCGCGGCGGCGGAAGGTGCGCTTGCCACCTGCCGCGGACTGGGTGCCGCGGACCTTGGCGGCGTTGTGCGCGGCCCCGCCGACGCCGGCCTTTCCGTTCTTTCGCTCGAGTGCTTCGCGGAACTTCCGCTTGGTCGCATCTTCCTGCGACTCGGTTGCTTCGCCACCGGAGTGTTCGGTGGCGGGTTCTAGTTCGTCGGCCATCAGCACAGCCTGCCACCTCCGGGTGATCTTCGAATCCCCGGCCGCGCAACGCCCGCCGTTCCTCGGTGGGACTCGGCTCATTCTTCGATGTAGCCGGTCGATGGGTCGACCTGGTCGAGGAAAGTGCGGATGGACCGGCGGTGCTCCTCGAACGTCGGGAATCGGATCGGCTCGGCACTCGGCCGATAGCCGTCGGGCGGGTGGGTGAACCGCGGTGCGAAGCCGTCGAATCCGTAGCCGGGGTTGGGGCCGGAGTCCCAGGCATAACCCGAGCGACCGTCCGGCGAGATCGTGACGGTGAAGATCTCGTCGTCGACGTTCAGAGTGAACGGTCCATCCGCTGGTGTGGGACGGTGATCGCTCCGAGGTTCGTCCGGATCGGTGGCTGAGGGCGAGGCGGTCATCCGGGAATCGCGGGTGGGCGGTCGGGGACGAGGTGGGTGGCCAGTGCGGTGCCGATGGGGATGGCGTTGTTGGTGGCGGGGGAGGTGGGGCCGTGGGTGGTGTAGACGATGATCGTGGTCTGGGTCTTGGTGTCGTGGAGGGCGATGCCGTCGTAGCCGCCGTAGGCGGGGTTCATGTAGAGCCAGTCGGCGAGGTGGACCACGCCGAAGGCGAAGTACTTCTCGGGGGTGAACGGGCCGAGGCCCGCGGTGGAGGGGCCCATCATCTGCTGGAACTGGTCGGGGGTGAGGCGTTCGCCGGTGGCCAGGGCGCGGACCCAGCGGCCGATGTCGGCGACGGGGGCGTTCATGTTGCCGCTGTGCAGGAAGGCGGTCGGGTTCCAGAAGGTGGAGTCCTCGAAGCCGTTGCGTTCGTTGGTGTACCCGTGCAGGTACGGCTCGTCGATCGCGGGATTCAACACGACCTTGCTGTTGTGCATGCCGAGCGGGATGAGGATGTGCTCGGCGATCAACTCGCCCAGGGGTTTGCCGGTCGCGTTCTGCAAGACCTCGCCGAGGGCGACGAGATCACTGTGCGCGTAGCCGAAGTCGGTGCCGGGCTCGAACAGCGGTGGACGGGCGTTGGCGCGTTCGAACAGCTGAGTCGCGGTCCACTCGCGGATCGGGTTCTCGGCGAAGATCTTCAGGAACTCCGGATCGGTCACGTAGTCGGCGATGCCGGAGGTGCTGTCGGCGAGCATGCGCGGGGTGATCTTGTCCGCGCGGGGGAAATCGGGCAGCCAGCGGGCGATCGGTTCGTCCATTTTCAGCACGCCGTCGGCGTCGAGGCGCCACAGCACGGTCGACAGCATCGGCTCCATCGGCTGGCCGACGCGCACTTTCATGTCGGGGGTCGCGGGGACGCCCAGCGGTGAGCCGCCGAACGCGCCGAGCGCGAGCTGTTCCTCACCCCGCCAGACGCCGTAGACGGCGGAACTGACACCGAGTTCGGTCACCTTGCCGCGCACGATATCGGTGATCGCCGTGGTCTCGGGACTGTCCGGCGGCGCGGTCGACGACCCGGAATCGCTGTCGGACCCGCACGCCGCGGCGGCCAGGACGAGCAGGAACGCGAGCACCGCGGACGCTCCGCGGTGCCCCCGATACCGGGGTGACACGCTCATGACGGCGATCCCTTCGTGGAAGAAAACTCACCCGAGCAGCGCAGTCGAATCTACGCCGCCCCCTTCCGCCGCGACAGCCCATCGGTAGGATCCTGCGAGGCGGGGCGGGCCAGGAGGGATGTGGCTGTGATCGAGGTGTGGGGTGCGCGCGTCGCGGTGCGATACGCGGACGGCAGGCTGGTGACGACACCGCTGCGGGCCGACAACGAGGCCGCGCTCGATGTCGGCGTGGCCGAGCTGGCCAGGATCGCGCTCGCGACGACCGACGACGAGCAGTTGGCGATGCTGCTGTTCTTCCGGTCGTCGGAGTTTCGCGTCAACGGGTCGGCGACCGACCGGCATCCGGTGCCGGTGTTCCTCGAGACCGGGCTACGCGAGCAGGCGCAGGTGCTGATCAGGGCGGTCGAACGCGATCTGATCAGTTTGCGCCGGGTGTTCCCGCCGCGCCCGAATCTCGTGCCGCCGCGCCCGGTTCCCGGCCCGAACGGTCCGCGGCGCCCGGACGTCTCGGCCGCGGCGGGCCGAATGCGCTTCGCGGGCAACTCGGTCCGCGAGATCGACATCCTGCACGGCTGCGCACGCCCGGACGAATACGTGCTCGAACTGGCTCAGGCGGGGCACGAGGGTGCGCCGGGACTGGTCGCGATCACCACGCTGCGGTTGCTGTTCGTCTCGGCGTGGGCGATCTACGAGTTCCCGGTCGCCGTGCTCACCGGCGCCGAGGTGCGCACCGTGCCGGGACAGGTGGTGACGCTGCGCGTGTCGGGCGCGGGCAGCGACCTGGACTTCCTGGATTGGGAGCCCGAGGATTTCGGCCGGGTGGCCGAGGCGCTGCGGCTGGCCTGCGAGATCGAGCACGTCGACGGGTCGATCTCGCCGTCGCTGCCGTCCTCGGCCGATCTGTTCGGTGAATGGCAGCTGCTGGTGGAGCGGCGCAAGCTGGGGATGGTCGCCGACGATCCGTTCCGGCGTCAGGCCGTGGGCATCATGCTGGCGATGCCGGGCTGAACACCGGCGCGCCCCGGTGCAGGGCCACCCGCCGCCACGGGCTCGACGGGCGCAGGTGCAGTCCGGCGATCATCCGCCGGCGTTCGGCGATCTGGGTCCTGGCGGCCGAGAGATCCTGCGCGGCGGCCCAGAAGATGGCGCCGGTGAGGAAACCGTCGCCGAACTGACGCCAGTTGCGGTAGTGCTGCCGGGCGCGATCCAGGCCGGTCAGCATGTGTTCCCAGGCCTCGTCCTCGGTGAGATACCCGGCGGTGCAGGCGGCGCGGGCGATGAAGACCAGCCGCGCCAGGTCCCAGGCGGTGGCGTCGGTCTGCAGCGGCGTCGGCAGGCTCTCGGTGATGCCGAGTTTGATGGCCTGCAGCCAGGCGTCGTAGTCGCGGTCGATGCCGGCGGGGCCGCGGTAGCCGCGGAAACCCGAGAGCGTGTGCAGGAATTCGCGATGTTCGTCGGCCAAGCCCGCGCGGTCGACCCGGCCGGCCTCGGTGGCCGCGGCCACCGCCAGCGGGTGGACCAGCTCGAACAGCGGCGCGTGCATGCCGGCGAGCAGCCTGCGGATGGTGTCGCGCGCGTCGTCGGCGTTGTCGACGCCCCACGATTCGTGCAGGCCCTCGATCGCGGTCTCGCGCCGGGTCGAGGTGCTGTCGTCCTCCTCGGGCAGGAACGCGACGCCGTCGCAGTACGCGCCCCAGCTGCGCCCGTAGTAGGCGCCGACGGCGAGTGCTCTGATCCGGTCGTCGTCGATCGCCGCGCCCGACCAGACGTCGGGTTCGTCGTCGATGTCGGGGCCGGGAAAGCCCGCGACGCGCGGCCGCTGCACTGATCCTGCCGGTTGCATGGAGCCACCCCTCCGCCGAGCCGAAACGTTGTGCCGCCAGATCTTACGACCGATTCCGCGCCGGGCGGCAGTCAGGCCTGGTCGGCCGCGGGGACACGCCTAGCTCGCCGCGCGCGGCACGTACATGATGATGGCGACCCCGACCAGGCAGACCAGCGCGCCGAGGACATCCCAGCGGTCGGGCCGGAACCCGTCCAGCGCCATCGCCCACAGCAGCGATCCCGCGACGAACACTCCGCCGTAGGCCGCCAGGATGCGGCCGAAGTGGGCGTCGGGTTGCAGGGTCGCGACGAAGCCGTAGAGGCCGAGCGCCAGCACGCCCGCGCCGATCCATGCCACGCCCCGGTGCTCGCGCACACCCTGCCAGATCAGCCAGGCGCCGCCGATCTCGGCGACGGCGGCCAGCAGGAACAGCAGGACAGAGCGCAGCACGGTCATGCCGCGACCCTACGAGTTCAGCGCCCGAAGGCTCGCAGCTGGTAGAGCCCGCGTGAGGTGGCGACCGTGGTGCCCGCGGCATCGGTGACGACGGCCTCGAGCACGAAATCGGCTTTGCCGTTGGCCGCGGCCTCGGCGCTGACGCGCGCGATCTCGTCCTCGCTCAGGGTGGCCTCCGCGCGCAGATCGCTGCGGGCCATCGCCCGGAACGAGATGTCGAACGACTTCACCAGCGGATAGAACGCCGAGGTGTCGAAACTGCCCGCGGTGATCGCACCGCCGAGCACCTCGGCGACGGTGAACTGCACGCCCGCGTAGATGGCGCCGAAGTGATTGCCGTTGCCCTCGCTCGGCACGGTGGTGACGGCGTAACCGCGCCGCGCCTCGAGCGCCCGGACGCCCATGGTCGCGGCCACGGGCACGGCCACCTCGATGGCGCTGTTGACGGTGTCGACCAAGTCGTCTGCGGGCATGGGCCGCGTCCTTTCGCGAAACGGGACCTCACTGTCCCGACGCCGTCAGGGTATCGACGGCGGGCGCGCGGCGGAGCGGTTCGTCGGTGGCCGGGGTTACCGTCGAAGCGTGACGGAGTACCGGGAACGCGCCGCGCGGCTGGATCGGGCCGTGGTCTGGACGCGCGCGGTGACCGCCCCGAGCGGCCCGGTCACGGTGTTCCCCGACGGCTGCATGGACCTGATCTGGACCGAGGGCACGCTGATGGTGGCCGGTCCGGACAGTCGCGCCGTCCACGTGCCCACCGCCAGGGCCGCGGAGTTCGTCGGTATCCGGTTCGCGCCGGGTATCGCGCCCGCGCTGCTCGGCACTCCCGCCGTCGAACTGCTCGATCGACGGGTCGACCTCGCCGAGCTGTTCCCCGGCCGCCGGGTCCGCACCCTGGTCGACCGGGTGGACAACGCGCCCGACCGCGTTGCGGCCTTGGAATCGATCGCGTTGCGATTCGCCGCCGAGACGGCACCGCCCGATCCGGCGCTCGCCGGGATCGTCGACTCCATCGCCGCGGGCGCGTCGGTGGCGCGGACGGCGGCCGCGGCGGGGATGTCCGCGCGTTTGCTGCACCGGCGCTCACTGGCCGCTTTCGGCTACGGACCCAAGACGCTGGCCCGTATTCTGCGGTTCCAGCGGGCGCTGGCGGCGGTGCGCGCTGGTGTTCCGGCGGCCGAGACCGCCGCGATCACCGGGTTCGCCGACCAGGCGCATCTGTCCCGGGAGGTCCGTGACCTGGCCGGATGTTCAGTTCGCGCGCTGCAGGCGGGGTGATCGCGCCGTCCGCGCCCGGAAAGTCTCATTCGGCAAGGTCGTACCGGCGAGTTACGCTCAGAGGGCACGCCCCGTCGTATGTGCCAGGCAAGTCCGAACCACCGACGAGAGGATGTGAACCCGATGATCGACGTATCCGTGTACTCCACGCTCCGTATCGAGGCCGAAAGAGACGAAGTCCGTCGACTTGTCGTCGGAGCGGTCGTCGTCCGCCACAACCGGGTGCTCATCCTCCGCCGCCGACGATCGGATTCGCTGAGTGGTCGCTGGGAACTGCCGAGTGGGGTCGTGGAGCCGGGGGAGTCGCTCGACGACGCGGTGGCGCGCGAGGTCTTCGAGGAGACCGGTCTCGAGGTCACCGGGATCAGTGACTACCTGGGCGAATTCGACTATCTGTCCGGTGGTGGCGCGCGCACCCGCCAGTTCACCTTCGTCGTCGATGTCGCCGCGACCGGGCCGGTGAGGCTCGCCGACCACGACACCCACCTGTGGACCAGGCTGACCGGCGAACCACCGGTCAGCGACGAGGTCCGCGAGATCCTGGGCCGCTATCAGCAGCGTCGGCGCGACCCGGGCGGCTGGTCGGCCTATTCGCTGGGCAACGGGGCGTAGAGGTCGATGCCCTGGCCGTCGGGGTCGGCGAGCGTGGCGTAGCGCTGGCCCCAGACGGCGTCCCACGGCGCGAGTTCACCGTGGTAGCCGGCGTCGACGAGTTCGGCCCAGAGCTTGTCGACCTCGGCCGGGTCGGCGCAGCGGAACGCGATGCCGCTGCGGCCGGAGCTGGTCGGCGGCTGCCAGCCGGGCGTGAACGAGGCGATCACCTGTTCGGTGTCCAATGCCAGCCGCAGGCCATTGCCGACGTGGGCCTCGGCGTGGACCTCGGACTCGGCGCCCTCGGGGAACACGAGCCCCAGTTTGCGGTAGAAGGCCACCGAGGCGGCCATATCGGAGACGACGATCGAGACGACATCGAGCTGAGGAGTCATATCCGCAGCGTAGACACCGTCGTGGGGAGTCGTCTTGAACGAATCGGACGTCGCCGCCGACGATCTCAGCGGGCAGGCACCGGCACCAGTTCGGCGATGAGATTGCCGATCAGGATCCGCAGGTGATCGCGAATACTGCGGACCACCTCGATCGGCTGCCCGGCCGGATCGGCGAGCACCCAGTCCCGGTAGCTGATCCCCGGGAAGTACGGACACACCTCGCCGCAGCCCATGGTGACCACCACATCGGACAGGCCGACGGCGTCGTCGGTGAGGGGCTTGGGCCGTTCCCCGGCGATGTCGATGCCGATCTCGGCCATCACCGCGACGGCGGCGGGGTTCAGCGCCGCCGCCGGGTCGCTGCCCGCGGTCCGGACGTCGATCCGGTCGCCCGCCATCGCCCGTAGGAAACCTGCCGCCATCTGCGATCTACCCGCATTGTGGACGCAGACGAACAACACGCTGGGAGTGTGGGCCATGGTCGCCCTTTCGGCGCAGGGGCGAAGTGCTTGTGGCGCTTCGGGTATCGCCGACCATCATTCCATCCGTCACGGTGGGTGTGGGGCCGACCGGCGACACTGTTGTCCGGCGGATGTCCGCCTCGGCCGCGTCAGCTCAGCGGGCCGAGCACCCGGTTCACGTAGTCGTTGGCGAACACGCCGGTGGGATCGAACCGGCGGCGCACCTCGGCGAACCGGTCCCATTCGGGGTAGCGGGTGCGCAGCGTCTCGGCGGTCTGGAAGTGCCGCTTACCCCAGTGCGGCCTGCCCTGGTACCGGTCGAACACCGCTTCGCACGCGCGGAAATACGGTTCCCACACCATGCCCTCGTACTGGTGCACGGCGATGTAGCAGGTCTCGCGTCCGCCGGCGGGGGACAGCAGCGCGTCGTCGGGGGCCACCCAGCGCACCTCGATCGGCATCGGGGTGCCGAATCGCTTGGTCACGTCGAGGATCTCGCCGATCGCGGCCCGCGCGTGCTCGCGCGGGATGGCGTATTCCATCTCGTTGAACTTCACCAGGCGCGGGGTCGCGAAGACGCGGTAGGACCGGTCGATCTTGCGATTGTTGCTGCCCGCCTTGGTCGCGAGCCGGTGGATCGCCGGGACTGTGGCGGGGACCCGTCTGCCCAGTTTGCACATGGTGTCGTACAGATGATTCGAGAGCAGGACGTCGTTGAGCCAGGCGCCCGCCTTGCCGCGCGGCTGCTCGGGCTCGACGCTGCGGTTGCTCGACTTGGTCATCGCCACCTCGGCGTGCGCGAAGGCGAAGAACTCGAAATGATCGCTGCCGTCGGCGAATTCGTCGAGATTCGCGAGCACGTCGGCGATCGGGACCGGTCGCTCGACGAGGTCGAGCACGAACGACGGCTCCAGCTGCAGGGTGACCGCGGTGACGATGCCGAGCGCGCCGATGCTGACCCGCGCCGCGCGCCAGCCGTCGGGATCGGTCTCCTCGTCGAGCTCGACCGTGGTGCCGTCGGCACGCAGGATCTGCACCGAGTGCAGCGCGGCGGAGATATTGCGCAGCTTGGCGCCGGTGCCGTGGGTGCCGGTGGCGGTCGCGCCCGCGATGGTCTGGGTGTCGATATCGCCCAGGTTGGGGAAGGCCAGGCCGTGCGAGTGCAGCAGCGGGCTCGCCGCGTGCAGGGTCAGGCCCGCTTCGACCCGGACGCGGCCGGTGGCGGTGTCGACGTCGAGCACGCGGTCCAGGCCGCCGAGATCGAGCAGGGTGCCGTCGGTGAGCACGGCATCGGTGAACGAATGGCCCGATCCCGCGACGCGCACGGTCCGGCCCGCGGCGGCGGACGCGGTGACGATCTCGGCCAGTTCCTCGACGTCGCGTGGTGCGGCGACGACGGCGGGTGAGCAGCGCTGCTCGCCCGCCCAGTTCACCCAGGTGCTCTTGGTCATGTGTCCAACTGTAGAGGATGGACTGTGACGCGCGCTACTCGTCGCGGGAAGAAGTACTGCTCAGCGGCGTCGGCCGAGGCAGCCGGCCGCCTTGGCGCGCTCGACCTCGTCATCGGTCAGCGGGGCCACGAGCAGCGGCCTGCGCGGTACCGCGTCGGTGCGCACGCCATTGAGGGTGATCGCCATATAGCGCTGCCACACTTCGGAATTCACCGGGCCGGCGAACTCGGCGAAGGCGTTCACCATGTGGATCAGCGCGAAGAAATCGGTGGTGGTGACGTCGGGGTGCACGGCACCCGCGTCGCGGGCGCGATCGATGATCGCGGTGACCGAGGGGCGGATCCGGTCGCGCAGTTCGGCGAAGCGGGCCGGGTCCTCCTCGAGTTCGAGCATCACCTCGCCGAAGCCGCGGTTGGTCGCCAGGTGCCTGCAGGCGTCCTCGAAGAACTCCACCAGGCCCAGCCATGGATCGGGGTTGTTCATCGCCGCGTCGGCGGCGTCGGCGAAGTCGACCATGTGCTGGTCGAAGACCTCGGCGATCAGTTCCTTCTTGTTCGCGAAGCGCCGGTAGACGGTGCCGACGCCGACGCCGGCGCGCTCGGCGACGTCGTCGAGGGTGATCTCCAGGCCGTGATCGGCGAATAGTTCACGCGCGGCCGCGACGATGCGCGCCTGATTGCGGGCGGCGTCGGCACGCAGTCGGCGGGGCGGTGAGGCGGTCGTGGTGGCGTGATTCACAGGTACATCCTACCAATCGACGGGATTAAGCGGAGGTGGTTTCTCCGTTAATCTGGTAGCTTCGAATGAAGCGGAGGCGGTATCTCCGATTATGCCACTCGCACCGAACCCAGCCGACCTACAAGGGGAGTTATGACCACCACACTCGAGACCGGGACGAAGAGTCCCGCGGCCGCGGACACCGGCCGCCGCGGGTCCCACGCCCTGCGCTGGTGGGTGCTTGCCGTTCTCGGCATCGCCCAGCTGATGGTCGTGCTGGACGCGACGATCGTGAACATCGCCCTGCCCGCGGCCCAGGCCGACCTCGGCTTCGGCGACGGTGACCGGCAGTGGGTCATCACCGGCTACGCCCTGGCCTTCGGCAGCCTCCTGCTGCTCGGCGGCAGGCTCAGCGACCTGTTCGGCCGCCGCAACACCTTCATCATCGGCCTGATCGGCTTCGCGCTGGCCTCGGCCATCGGTGGCGCGGCCACCAGCTTCGAGATGCTCGTCGCGGCCCGTGTCGGCCAGGGTGTCTTCGGCGCGCTGCTCGCCCCCGCCGCACTGTCGCTGCTGACGGTCACCTTCACCGAACCCGGTGAGCGGGCCAAGGCCTTCGGCATCTTCGGCGCGGTCGCCGGTGCCGGCGGCGCCATCGGCCTGCTGCTCGGCGGCGCGCTCACCGAATGGGCGTCGTGGCGCTGGGCGATGTACGTCAACCTGATCTTCGCCGCGGTCGCCCTGGTCGGTGCCGTGCTGTTGCTGGCCAAGCACGTCTCGACCACCCGGCCCAAGCTCGACTGGCCGGGCACGATCGCCGTCACCGCCGCGCTGTTCGGCATCGTCTACGGCTTCTCGCAGGCCGAGACCGAGGGCTGGACCGCGCCGTCGACCCTGGCCTTCCTGATCGGTGGCACCGTGCTGCTGGCCGCGTTCGCCTGGATCGAGACCCGGGTCGCGCATCCGCTGCTGCCGCTGCGCATCGTGGCCGACCGCACTCGTGGCGCGTCCTACCTGACCGTGTTCATCATGGGCATCGGGATGTTCGCGATCTTCCTGTTCCTCACCTACTACATGCAGCTGACCCTGGGCTACTCGCCGATCATGACCGGCGTCGCGTTCCTGCCGATGGTCGCGGGCATGGTGGCTTCCTCGACCACCGCGCCCTCGCTGCTGCTGCCGAAGGTCGGGCCGAAGGTCGTCATCAGCGGCGGCTTCCTGGTCGCCGCGGCGGGCATGCTGTGGCTGACCCGGATCGGTCTCGACACCGGCTACGTCACCCACATCCTGCCCGCGCTGATCCTGCTGGGCCTCGGCCTCGGTGGCGCGATGTCGGTGGCGTTCCAGGGCGCGACCGCCGGTGTGCACCACGACGACGCGGGCGTGGCCTCGGCGATGGTCAACACCAGCCAGCAGGTCGGCGGTTCCATCGGCACCGCGCTGCTGAGCACGATCGCGGCCTCGGCGATGACCGACTACGTGTCCTCGCACCAGCCGGGCCCGCTGACCATGGCGCAGGGCGCGATCGAGAGCTACACCACCAGCTTCTGGTGGGCGACAGCGACGTTCGTGCTGGGCGCGATCGTGATCGGTCTGCTCATGCCGAACACGGTGCCCGCGCCCGCCGAAGGCGAGCCGGTGCTCGCGCACTGACCTGCCGGAAACGCCACGACGGCCCGGACCGAGATCGGTCCGGGCCGTCGTGTTTCGCGTTCCCGGCGGGTGCCGCCGCGTGGGTGCTGGAAGTTTGCCCGAGTCCGCGCTCGCGCCGTCGTTGCGGGCGACCGCCCGTCCGGCTGTCGGTGCTTCNCCCGGCGGGTGCCGCCGCGTGGGTGCTGGAAGTTTGCCCGAGTCCGCGCTCGCGCCGTCGTTGCGGGCGACCGCCCGTCCGGCTGTCGGTGCTTCTCGATACCATGAGCAACGACCATCATCGGATCGGCAGGGGAGGGCAGCGCATGGCATCGCGGCCCCCGGCGCTCGATCCGGCCGTCCTGGCGGCGATCTCGGTGGGTGGTGGCCTCGGTGCGACCGCGCGTTTCGGCGTCGCGCAGTGGTGGCCGGTCCGGCCGGGGGAGTTCCCGTGGTCGACGCTGGCGGTCAACGTGGTCGGCTGCTTCGCCATCGGTGTGCTGATGGTGACGGTCACCGAACTGTGGGCGGCGCCGAAGCTGGTGCGCCCGTTCCTGGGAATCGGTGTGCTGGGCGGGTTCACGACTTTCTCCACCTTCGCCCTCGAGCTTCGTAGACTGATCGACGCCGGCGCGGCGGCCACGGCGGTGGCCTATCTCGGGCTGTCGATGCTCGCCGGGCTCGGCGCTGTCGTCGTGGCCATGGGCGCGACCAGGTGGGTGGCGGGGCGGACCACATGAATCCGACGACGGAAGGTGCCATCCGATGATCGAGATGTGGGCGCGGGGACGGGGAGGCCGGGCATGACGACGGCACTGGTCCTGGCGGGCGGAATGCTCGGCGCACCGGCGCGTTACCTGGTCGATCGGTCGGTGTCCGCGCGCTTTCCCACTGGGCTGCCGTGGGGCACGCTTGCCGTTAACATTGTCGGTTCGGCGTTGCTCGGCGGTCTGATCGGCGCGAGTGCGGGCAGTACGCTGCTCGCCTTCGCGGGAACCGGCTGCTGTGGTGCGCTGACCACGTTCAGCACGTTCGGTTACGAGACGATCCGTCTGGTGACCGAGGGCGCCTACGTGTATGCCGTGGGCAACGTCGTGATCAGTGTCGCGGCGAGCCTGGCCGCGGTATACGCCGCCGCGTCCCTTACCCAGTGGTTGTGCGCATGATCCTCATGACCAGCCGCGCGCAGCCGACACGGAAGGGAACACCCACCATGGCCCACGATCGCGCCGGACGGCCCGCCCGCCCGACCGACCTGGTGGACATCGCCCACCTGGTCACCGCGTACTACAGCCGGGTGCCCGATCCGGCCGAACCGAGCCAGCAGGTCGTGTTCGGCACCTCGGGACACCGCGGCTCGAGCGAGGATTGCGCGTTCAACGAGGCGCACATCATGGCGATCACCCAGGCGATCGTCGAGTATCGCGCCACCCGCGGGATCACCGGCCCGGTCTACCTGGCGCGCGACACCCACGCGCTGTCGGAGCCGGCCTGGACCACCGCGCTCGAGGTGCTCGCGGGCAACGACGTCACCGCGGTGGTCGACGCGCGCGACCGCTACACCCCGACCCCGGCACTCAGTCACGCTGTGCTGCGCCACAATCGGGGCGGCACCAAGCACCAGGCCGACGGCATCGTGGTCACCCCGTCGCACAACCCGCCGCGCGACGGCGGCTTCAAATACAACCCGCCGCACGGCGGCCCGGCCGACACCAAGGCCACCGACGCCATCGCCGCGCGCGCCAACGAACTGCTGCGCGGCGGCCTGGCCGAGGTCAAGCGGGTGCCGCTGGTGCAGGCACTGAGCACCCACGTCGAGCGCTACGACTACCTCGACCACTACGTCGCCGACCTGCCGAACGCGTTGAACCTGGACGCGATCCGGGGCGCGGGCATCCGGATGGGCGCCGACCCGATGGGCGGCGCGAGCGTCGACTACTGGGAGGAGATCGGGCAGCGGTTCGATCTCGAACTCGAGGTGGTCAACCCGTTCGTCGACCCGACCTGGCGCTTCATGACCCTCGACAGCGACGGCCAGATCCGGATGGACCCGTCCTCCCGGCACGCGATGGCGGCGCTGGTCGGCATCAAGGACGACTACGACATCTCCACCGGCAACGACGCCGACGCCGACCGGCACGGCATCGTCACCCCCGACGGTGGCCTGATGAACCCCAACCACTTCCTGGCGGTGGCGATCGAATACCTGGTCGCCAACCGGATGTGGTGGGACGCGCTGACCAAGATCGGCAAGACGGTGGTGAGCTCGTCGATGATCGACCGGGTCGTCAATGTGCTCGGCCGCGACGTCTACGAGGTCCCGGTCGGCTTCAAGTGGTTCGTGCCCGGATTGTTCAGCGGCAGCCTGGCGTTCGGCGGTGAGGAGAGCGCGGGCGCGTCGTTCCTGCGGATGGACGGCACCGTGTGGACCACCGACAAGGACGGCATCCTGCTGGCGCTGCTGGCCGCCGAGATCGCCGCCGTCACCGGGCAGACCCCGTCGGCCCGCTACGGCGAGCTCGAGCGCCAGTACGGCAGCCCCGCCTATGCCCGCATCGACGCCGCGGCCACCGGCCCGCAGAAGGCCAAGCTCGCCGCGCTGACCCCGGAGGCCATCACCGGCACCGAGATCGCGGGTGAGGAGATCACCGGCATCCTCACCACCGCGCGCGGCAACGGCGCGTCGCTGGGCGGGCTGAAGGTGACCACCGAGAACGCCTGGTTCGCGGCCCGCCCGTCGGGCACCGAGGACAAGTACAAGATCTACGCCGAGTCCTTCCTCGGCGCCGAGCACCTCACCCAGGTGCAGGCCGCCGCCGAGGAGATGGTGACCCAGGCGCTGAGCGAGTGAGCGCACCCGCCAAGGTCCGGCTACCCGCCGAGATCTGGGTCCTGATCGCGGCGGCGTTCGTCATCGCGCTCGGCTTCGGGCTGGTCGCCCCGGTGCTGCCGCAGTACGCGCGCGAGTTCGGCGTCGGCATCGCGGCGGCTTCGGCGATCGTCAGCGCGTTCGCCCTGATGCGGCTGCTGTTCGCGCCGGCCAGCGGGCGGCTGGTGCAGAAGCTGGGCGAGCGCAGGGTGTACCTGGCGGGCATCCTGATCGTCGCGCTGTCGACGGGTGCGTGCGCGCTGGCGCAGACGTATTGGCAACTGCTGGTGCTGCGTTCGCTCGGCGGCGTCGGCTCGACGATGTTCACGGTGTCGTCGATGGCACTGATCATCCGGGTGTCCCCGCCCGCCGCGCGCGGCCGGGTCTCCGGGGTGTACTCCACCAGCTTCCTGATCGGCTCGCTGCTCGGCCCGCTGGTCGGCGGCGCCTTGGCCGGGCTCGGGCTGCGCGCGCCCTTCCTCATCTACGCCGCCGCCCTGCTGATCGTGTGCCTCATCGTTTTCCTCGGTCTGCGGGAGTCGCCGGTGCTGGCGGCCGAGGAGAGCGCGGCGGCACCGGCGTTCACCTTCCGGCACGCGTGGTCCGAACCCGCCTACCGCGCGATCCTGCTGTCGAGCTTCGCCGGCGGCATCGCGGTGTTCGGCGTGCGCATGGCCTTCGTCCCGCTGCTGGTCGTGGAGACCCTGCACCAGGAATCCGGCATGGCGGGCGTGGCGCTGACGGTCTTCGCGGCGGGCAACGCGGCCGTGCTGTTCGTCTCGGGCCGCTTGTCGGACCGGTTCGGCCGCAAACCGTTCCTGATCGCCGGGTCGGCGATCTGCGCGCTCGGCACCGGGGTGCTCGGGTTCGCGCCGTCGCTGCCCTGGTTCCTGGTGGCCTCGTTCGTGGCCGGGGTCGGGTCCGGCATGTTCAGCCCCGCCCAGCAGGCGGCGCTGGCCGATGTCCTCGGCACCCGCTCGCGCGGTGGACCGGTGCTGGCGGCGTTCCAGATGGCGGCAGACCTGGGCACGGTGCTCGGGCCGATCGGGATCGGCTGGATCGCCGAGCACACCTCGTTCGGGGTGGGCATGGCCGTCACCGGCGGTGTGCTCGCGGTCTCGGCGACGGTCTGGGTGCTGACGCCCGAGCCGTCACGCATCCGCCACCCCGAGGACCCGGAGCATCTCGACCACGCCGGCGACGGCCTGGACCCGCAATGCAGCTGTGATGGCTGTCCCGACGGCGTGCCGGTGGTGCGCGCGGGGCTGGTTCCGCTGCGCAAGCCGCTCGACTCCGACACGCCGACTCGATAGATCCCCAGTTCAGCGGCACGATCGACCGCCCCGGCGGCACATCGCCGAGCACTCGAGGCATTGTGGACGGGTGAGTAGCGTCGGTTCCCAGCACAATCCCCGTCCCGTTTCCAGCAACACCACCTACGCCTTGGCCGCGGTGGCTGTCGTCGTGATCGGGCTCCTCGTGTTCGCCGCGTTCAAGTGGACCAAGCAGGCGCCCACCGAGGTCCGCAACGACGGCTACGGTGCCGTGCGCGACGCCGCCGTGCAGGTCACGACCACGCCGGAGGGTGTCATCCGCCTGGGCAAGCCCGACGCGACGAAGACGATCGACATCTTCGAGGACCCGATCTGCCCCGCCTGCGGCGTCATGGAGACGACCTTCGGCCAGGAACTCGCCCAGAAGATCGACGAGGGCAAACTGGCGGTGAACTACCACTTCGTGACGTTCCTCGACCCCCAGTCCAAGAGCAAGGACTACTCCACCCGCGCGTTCGCCGCGAATCTCTGTGTCGCCCAGGCCGGTTCGGGCCCCACCTACAGCAAGTTCCACGAGGCGCTGTTCACCACCAAGCAGCCCGAGGAGGGCGGCGACGACCTGAGCAACCCCGCCCTGG
The DNA here is from genome assembly GCF_038752175.1 of Nocardia sp. No.11. Taxonomy (NCBI): domain Bacteria; kingdom Bacillati; phylum Actinomycetota; class Actinomycetes; order Mycobacteriales; family Nocardiaceae; genus Nocardia; species Nocardia sp. No.11. The sequence continues at coordinate 48,724 of NZ_JBCGFB010000020.1, forward strand.
CCACCCTGGCCGTCGAGTCCGGCGCCCCCGAGTCGGTCGGCCCCTGCATCACCAACGGCACCCAGCTCGACGCCGCCCGCGCCGCCGCCAAGAAGAACCTCGACGACCTCGACGCCCGCACCGGCAACAAGGCCGCCACCCCCGCCATCTACGACGGCACCACCAAGATCGACTGGACCGACGCGAACTGGGTCGTGACCCTCGCCCCCTGACCCCACGTGAGGTTCGGCACATTCTACTCCGTCCCCACCCTCCCCGCCCCCCACGCCCGCCACTCCCGCCCCGCCCAGAACCCCACTTTTCCGCCGTCTACCAGCCGATTTGTTGTCGCCGAGAGGCATGGTGTAACTTCATTCAGGCAGCAGCGAGAGCGGCTGAAACAACAGAACACGGGGCTATGGCGCAGCTGGTAGCGCACCACACTGGCAGTGTGGGGGTCAGGGGTTCGAGTCCCCTTAGCTCCACTCGAGAAACAGGTCAGGCCCGGTCACAGACCGGGCCTGACCTGTTTCGTTGTGTCCGACCCGCGGTCACGCCACGTTGTGGTTGGGTCGTGGTTCGGCGGCGGCGAGTCGCCCGTTCTTGTCACAGTTCTCCCGGACGCACTGTCCTAGTTCTCGACACCGCAGGTACACCTGTCGAGACGAGGTTCGAGCATGGACATCAGCACGGGGCACGCCATCGAGACGATGGACGATCTGCGTCGGCATCTACAGTGGGCGATCGAGCTCGAGCACGCGACGATACCGCCGTACATGTGCGCGCTGTATTCGCTGGAGCCGGGCGCCAATGCCGAAGCGGCACAAGTCATCAGCAGCGTGTTCGTCGAGGAGATGCTGCACTTGGCACTGGCGGCGAATCTGCTCAACGCGGTAGGGGGCGAGCCCAGGCTCGACGCGCCCGAATTGCTGCCCGCCTATCCGCATCCGCTGCCGCACGGCGATCGATCGGTACAGATACAGCTCGCGCCGTTCGGTTCCGAAGCCCTCGAATTGTTCCTGAACATCGAACGGCCCGCCTCGGCGGACGCGCTGCCCGAATCCGACGGCTATCACACGATCGGGCAGTTCTACGCGGCCGTCGAACTCGGTCTCGTCACGCTGGTCGACACCCTCGGCGAGGAGGTCGTCTTCTGCGGCGACCCCGCTCGGCAGCTCAACGAGATGCACTTCACCAGTGGCGGCGGACAGGTCGTTCCGGTACACGATCTGAAGTCGGCGCTGACGGCGCTGGCCGAGATCGTCGAGCAGGGCGAAGGCGCGGCGCGGACCGAGGTGTGGGACGGCGAGAAGGACGTCTTCCATCCCGATCGCGACGAGGTCGCTCACTACTACCGCTTCGTCGAACTGAAGGAAGGTAAGCGGTTCCAGCTCGGTGATACGCCGCAGTCCGGGCCCACCGGTGCACCGATCCTGTTCGATCCCGGCAAAGTGCTGCCGATGCGCCCCAACCCCCGCACGGCCGACTATCCGGAGGGCAGCGCGGTCCGCCGCGCGCAGGTGGAATTCAACAACACCTACTGCCTGCTGTTGTATCTGCTGGAGGACACCTTCAACGGCAGCCCGTCGCAGATGCGGGAGGCGGTCGGGACGATGTACGCGTTGAAGGCCCAGGCGCAAGCGCTCATGACGATGCCCAGCGGTGACGGCCACACCACTGCGGGGCCGACCTTCGAGTACGTCGCGCCGCAGGATCGAGCGTGATCGAACGGCCTCGGCACCAGCACTGTCACAGAATCACCGCCTGCCCTGTCCTTGATACAGCGGAGTGTCGCTGGCCCCGCACAACGTCCGAACGAAAGGAATGAGCATGAAGATCGTCGTTATCGGCGGCACCGGCCTGATCGGTTCCAAGCTCGTCGCACGACTCGGTGAGCACGGGCACCAGGCGGTTGCGGCCGCACCCAATACCGGCGTGAACTCGCTCACCGGTGAGGGAGTCGAAGAAGTACTGCAGGACGCGAACGTGGTGATCGACGTCTCCAACTCGCCGTCGTTCGCCGACAACGACGTGATGGAGTTCTTCCGGACCTCCACGACGAACCTGCTCGAGGCCGCTGCCGCGGCCGGTGTCGGGCATTACGTCGCGCTGTCGGTGGTGGGGTCGGATCGATTGCCGGATTCCGGGTATCTGCGGGCGAAGGTGGCGCAGGAAGAGCTGATCGAGGGATCGGGTCTGCCGTACTCGATCGTGCGCGCCACGCAATTCTTCGAATTCGCCCGTGGTATCGCGGATTCCGCGACCGTCGACGGTCAGGTGCGGTTGCCGGGTTCCAGTATGCAACCGATGGCCGCGGACGATGTGGCTGCCGCTGTCGGACGGACGGCGGCGGGCGAGCCGAAGAACGGGACCATCGAGGTCGGCGGCCCGGTGGTCATCGCCCTCGACGAATGGATCCGCACCGTGCTGAGCGCGCGATCGGATGCGCGCACGGTGGTCACCGATCCCGAGGCCCGGTATTTCGGGGCGGTGCCGCAGCGCGAGCTGCTGCCCGGCAGCGATGCGCAGCTGGCGCAGACACGGCTGTCGGAGTGGCTGACCAGCAACTGAACTGTTCGCGCGGGCGGCGATCGCCCCGCCCGCGCGAACTACCCGTCGAAGGGAACGAAGCGATGCTCACATCCGACGAACGTCAGATCGCGACGTCGGTGCTCGTCGTCGGCACCGGCGGATCCGGCCTCCGTGCGGCGATCGAACTGGCCGAGCGCGGCATCGACGTGCTGGTGGTAGGAAAGCGGCCGAAGGCGGACGCGCACACCACCCTCGCCGCCGGCGGCATCAATGCCGCGCTGGCGACCATGGACGTCGAGGACAGCTGGCAGCAGCACGCGGCGGACACGATCACCGAAAGCTACCTGCTGGCGCGGCCCGATACCGTCCAGGTGGTCGCCGAGAACGCCGCGCGCGGAATCGAGGACCTCGAGCGTTGGGGGATGCCGTTCGCTCGCGAATCCGACGGCCGGATCGCGCTGCGATTCTTCGGCGCGCACACCTACCGGCGCACCGCGTTCGCCGGTGACTACACCGGCCTCGAGATCCAGCGGACCCTGGTGAACCGGGCCGCGCAGCTCGGCATCCAGATCATCGACACCTGCTACGTGACCCGAATTCTGGTGCGGGACAACGTGGTTTTCGGCGCCTACGGTTTCGATCTCGACAGTGGCGAGCGCTCCGTGGTCCGGGCCGACGCGGTAATCCTCGCCGCCGGTGGGCACACCCGCATCTGGCGTCGTACCTCCTCTCGACGTGACGAGAACACCGGTGATTCGTTCCGGCTCGCCCTACTCGCGGGCGGCCGGATTCGGGACCCGGAGCTCGTGCAGTTCCACCCGTCCGGGCTCATCGAACCCGAGAACGCGGCCGGGACACTGGTATCGGAAGCGGCACGGGGAGAGGGCGGCATTCTTCGCAACGCCACGGGAGAGCGATTCATGCGGCGCTACGACGCCGAACGCATGGAGCTCTCGACCCGCGACCGGGTCGCACTGGCCGCCTATACCGAAATCAAGGAAGGTCGAGGAACACCGAACGGTGCTGTCTGGCTGGATGTTTCGCATCTGCCCCGCGAAACGATCATGCGGCGACTGCCGCGCGTCTACCAGACGATGTTGGAGCTGCAAATGCTCGACATCACTCGCGATCCGATCGAAATCGCGCCGACGGCGCACTATTCCATGGGCGGAGTGTGGGTTCGCTCCGAAGATCACGGTACCGGCGTCGAGGGTCTCTACGCGATCGGCGAGGCATCGAGTGGTCTGCACGGCGCCAACCGGCTCGGCGGCAACTCGCTGATCGAACTGCTCGTCTACGGCCGGATCGTCGGCGAGGCGGCGGCGCGGTACTCGGCCGAGCTGGTCGCACAGCGTCGGTCCCACAGTGCGCTCGTCGAGGCCCGCGCCGAGATCGATGAGCTGCTGGCCGTCGACGGACAGGAGAACGTACGGGCCCTGCAACGCGCCGTGCGCGACACCATGACCGAGCACGCGGGCGTGGTGCGCGACGAGACCGGGATTCGGGCAGGCTTGGCCGAACTCGACGAGGTCGAGGATCGCATGACGAATATCGGCGTGCATCCCGACGCCGCCGGGTTCCAGGATCTGGCGCACGCCTTCGATCTGAAGTCCTCGGTGCTCGCGGCGCGCGCCACCTTGGAAGCCGCGCTGGAGCGACGCGAAACACGTGGCTGCCACAATCGGTCCGATTACCCCGACCTGGATCCGGCGCTGCGGGTGAACCTCGTGTGGTCCGGTCCCGGCAAGCTCGAACGCGAGGAGATCCCCGCGATCCCCGACGACATCGCCCGGCTCATGCGAGAGGTGTCGACGGAAGGCAAATTGGTCGAATGACGGCGTCGGGTGGGTGCACTCGCCACCGGCGTACGGCCGGCTCGAGTAATGTCGTGGACGACGGTGGCCGAATCGAGGCGGGGGATATGAATCACGCGATTGCCGGTGGCGCCGGAACGACCGCGCGATGAGTGGACCCACGGGTATCGACCTGGACAAAGCCGTCGATGATTTCTCCGCGCACAAGGGTCGGCTGTTCGGTATCGCCTACCGAATGCTCGGCAGTGTCGCCGACGCCGAGGACATCGTCCAGGACGTCTGGGTGAAATGGCAGTCCTACGCCGACCGCGATTCTGTGCGTGACGTGGCGGCGTTCCTCGTCACCATGACCACCCGGCAGGCGATCAATGCCACGCAGACGGCGCGGGTGCGCCGGGAAACCTATATCGGTCCGTGGCTGCCCGAGCCGGTGGACACCACTGCTGATCCCTCGCTCGGCGCGGAGCGCGCCGCGGCGTTGGAGACCGCGGTCCTGCTCGTCTTGGAGAAGATGACACCGACCGAGCGGGCGGCATTCGTCCTGCGGGAAGCTTTCGACTACCCTTACGGCCGCATCGCCGAAGTGCTCGAAATCAAGGAACCAGCCGCCCGGAAGCTGGTGAGCCGGGCACGCCAGGCCATCGAGTCCGATCGGCGGGTATCAGTCGACGCCGTGCATCAGCGACGGCTGCTCGCTGCCTTCTTGAATGCCGCGCGCGCCGGTGAATTCGACGAACTCGAGGCGCTGTTCGCCACCGATGTCGCCAGCTACTCCGACGGCGGAGGCGCGGTGCGCAATGCCTCGCGCATTCCGGTATTCGGCCGGACACGCGTGGCGAAGTACGTGGCCGCCTTCGCCTCACACTTCTGGACGGGGGTCGCCATCGACTGGGTCGACGCCAACGGTCGCGCGTCGGTGGTGATCAGCCGCGACGGAGCCCCCATCGCCTGGCTCGGGGTCGGTGCGGCCGACGACGAGACGATCGACCGGCTCTACTGGGTCTTCAATCCGGCGAAGCTCGGTCATATCGCCGCTGCCCCCGGGGAGCCCGCCGCGCCGTGAAACGTCGTCGGCTCCGTCGGCGTCGGTTAGGTCAGCGCCTGGACGACTACCTCGGCGACGGGATCGCGACCGGTTCTCGGCGCGATCCCGCCGCTGCTTGTTCGGCTCAGGAGACGGAATGGCCGTCCCAGGAGACGAGCTTCCCGCCCTTGGCGGGGCTGCCCTTGACGACTACCCGGCCGGTGTTGTGCAGGGGGTCGGTCCGCAGCTTGCTCATGTCCGGGTTGTTGACGGACATGAGGGCCCAGATCATGATGGCGCCGCCGTGGGAGAAGACCACGGCCCGCTTGTCGCCGCGGTTGCCCTGCAGCCACTGGATCGGGGCGGCGAGGTAGCCCTGGTCAGGCCGGGGCCCGGCACCGACGTGTCGATCAGGCCGGAGGTGTTGCCCGCGGACTCGGCGTGGCGAACGAAGGTGAGGAACACTTCACCGGTGTGCGGCGCGGCGGCGGCGCTACCGCTGCCGGCGGCGATGAGGGCCCCTGCCGCGATGATCGATCCGAGGATCGCGGGCGGACGGGATTTCAGCAGACGCATGGAGACTCCTTCGTGGCTATGCGTGTGAGCCAGGACACCTTGTCAACGCCCGCTCGGTGTGTCTCACCACGGCCGTGATTGGTCCGGACGACGCTGCCGAGCACGCACCGTCCATCGCAGAGTTCTCCTGCTCGACGAACCGGTCGAGGTGACTATCCCGGTCGACATGCTCGAGCGGGACCGACCGGGTTCTGCTGGAGGTCGGGGGATACTCGGGGATCGGACCTGCGACAACGACGAGAGCGACCGGGGTGATGGCGGTGACGGGTGATCAGGGTTCGGCTGGGCGACGGATCGATGAGCGGATCGCGGAGTTGGGGGATTGGCGGGGGGAGGTGCTGGCGCGGATTCGGGCACTGGTGCACGAGGCGGACCCGGGGATCGTCGAGGAGTGGAAGTGGCGTGGGGTGCCGGTGTGGTATCACGACGGGATGGTGTGTACGGGGGAGACGTACCAGCAGATCGTGAAGGTCACCTTCGCCAAAGGGGCTCGATTGCCTGATCCGCGTGGGGTTTTCAACTCCGGGCTGGACGGGAACACCCGGCGGGTGATCGATCTGCGGGAGGGGGACGCGCTCGATGAAGAGGGATTCAAGGGTCTGGTGCGGGCGGCTGTCGGGCTGAACGAGTCGTCGGCGGGAAGCGGCACAATGGCGGGGTGACCACGGAATCCGCACCCCGCCTGCTCGATGACGCCGCGCTGGAACTGTCGTCGGTGGTGGCGAACAACGCGATGAATCGCGGGCGCGGGCTGTCGGGGTCAACAGCTATGCCAGGGCACTCGGCTTCGATCCGTACCGGTGGTCGGCGCAGCGGCTGCGCGCCGACCAGGACGCCGCGGTCACCTGGATCGATGTGTGCTGCGGGGAGGGACGAGCGCTGCTGGAGGCGGAAGAGCGGTTCGCCCAAGAGTTTACGTCGGCCGATGTCACGCTGATCGGGTTCGGCCTCGTCGGCTTCTTCCGTGCCCGGCCGCGCACCGAGCGCCTGCGGCTGAGCACCGCCTCGGCCGCCACCTGGACGCCGGACCGGCCCGCCGACCTACGACTGGTGACGGCGAGACGTCGGCTCGCCCAACGGGAACCGTCGAAGTCCGGTGTGTTCGCTCCGTCGGCGAGGTTGGGTCGGCGTCCGGGGGAACTCGCCAGTAACCTGTGCCCGTGAGACCGATGGGGACGGCGCCGGGGACACCGGCGCGGCCGGGAGTCGCTCTGGCAGCAGTCGTGGCAGTGGTATTCGTGACCTTCTTGGACACCACCGTGGTCAGCGTTGCGCTCGGCGATATCCGACGTGAGTTGAGTACCGATGTGACCCTGCTGCAGTGGGTGGTCAACGCCTACACGGTGGTCTTCGCCGGGCTGATGTTGGCGGGCGGATCGCTCGGTGACCGGTGGGGACGCAAGAAGGTCATGATCGTCGGGTTGGTGATCTTCTGCGCCGGATCGGTGGTCTCCGCGCTCGCGAGCAGCGTCGCGCTGCTCATCGCGGGCCGCGCGATCATGGGACTCGGTGCCGCGGCGTCGGAGCCGGGCACCCTGTCGGTGCTGCGCCACATCTTCCCGGGTGAGCGCGCGCGAGCCAAGGCGCTCGGTGTGTGGGCGGCGGTGTCGGGGCTGGCGCTGGCGGCGGGGCCGGTGCTCGGCGGTGTGCTGGTCGATCTGTACGGGTGGCGTTCGATCTTCTGGTTCAACCTGGTGATCGGCGCGGTGGCGATGGTCGTCGCGTGGTGGTCGGTGCCGGAGAGCGCGGACCCGCAGCAGGCGCCGGTCGACTGGGCCGGCGCGGTGCTCGGCGCCACGGCGTTCGGCGCGGTGATCTACGCCGCGACCGTCGGCCAGGATCGGGGTTACACGGCACCGTCGGTGCTGGGTCTGTTCGCGCTGGGGGCGATCGCGTTCGCCGCGTTCGTCGTCGTCGAGAAGCGGGCGCGCGCACCGATGCTCGACTTCCGCTATTTGCGCCTGCGGGCCGTGCGCGGTGCGCTGGTGGTCGCCTTCGCGGTCTATTTCGGCATCTTCTCGATCTTCTTCTTTACCGCGCTGTATCTGCAAGTGATGCAGTCGTATTCGGCCGCGCGCACCGCCGCGATCTTCGTCCCGATGGCCGTCGCGATCGTGATCGGCTCCCTGGTGGCGGGCTACTGGGTGTCGCGTCGCGGCGCGCGGGTGCCGATGATCCTCGGGTGCTTGCTCGGCGCGGGTGGCATCCTGCTGACCCGCCAGGCGCTGTCGGGGACGTTGCACGATCCGTGGATCGCCGCCGCGATGGGCGTGGCCGGGCTCGGCTTCGGCATCGCGGTGGTGCCGTTGACCTCGGCGGTGATGTCGGGCGTCCCGGCCGAGCATTCGGGCATGGCGGCCGCGGTGACCAATACGATGCGCCAGGTCGGTTCGGCGTTCGGTGTCGCCGTGCTCGGCGTCCTGGTGAGCTCGTTCCTGTCGTCGGATCTGAAGAAGAAGATGGACGCACTGGGGCTGCCAACCACGTTGCAGCCGGACGCGGTTCAAGCGGTGGAACGTGGCCGTATCCCCGAGGGTGTCGATATCGGGCCCTATCTGAAGTACCTGTCGAAAGTGTCGGAGGTGCTGAACGAGGGCAAGGTGGCGTTCCATCACGGGCTCGATGTGGCCCTGGTGGTGTCGGCGGTGCTGATTCTCGCCGCCGCGGCGTTCACGGCGCTGGACACGGAGCGTTCCCGAAGCGACGCGCCGTAGGGCGATCTCGCGCAGATGCGCCGAGTTCACCTGGTGGTGGCCTGCATCCGTCATGCTGGTGCGGTGGTAGTTGTCTCTGATGTGGCCCCGGTGCGTGGCAGCGAGTATTCGATCTTGTTGCGTCGGATCAGGGCGGCGGGCCTGTTGGACCGTGACCTGCGGTACTACGGGTGGAAGAGCGCGCTCACCGCGGCGGCGTTCCTCGGCGGGTGGGCGGCGTTCGTCGCCCTCGGGGATTCGTGGTGGGCGGTGGGGATCGGGGTGTTCCTGGCCGCGGTGTTCTCCCAGATCGCGTTCCTCGGGCACGACGCGGGACACAAGCAGATCTTCGCGTCTCGGCGCGCCAACTACCTGTACGGGCTGATCGCGGGCAATCTCGCGATCGGGCTGAGCATCGGCTGGTGGACCAGCAATCACAACCGCCACCACGCCCACCCCAACACCGAGGGTGCCGATCCCGATGCCATGGGCGTCCTGGCGTTCTCGGCGGAGCGGGCCCGGGCCGGAAAAGGCTGGCGGCGCTTCATTTTCCGCTACCAGGCCTGGCTGTTCTTCCCGATGCTGCTGCTCGAGGGCGGCAGCCTGCACTTCGCCAGCGTGCGAGCTGTGCTGCGCTGGCCGATCCCGAACCGGCTCGTCGAAGGCCTGACGCTCGCCGCGCACGCCTGCGCCTATCTGGGCACAGTGTTCCTGGTGCTGTCGCCGGGGAAAGCGTTGGTGTTCATCGCTGTTCAGCAGGGCTTGTTCGGCCTCTACATGGGATCGACCTTCGCCCCCAATCACAAGGGGATGGAGGTGCTGCCCGAGGGCGACAACACCGACTTCCTCCGCCGTCAGGTGCTCACCTCCCGCAATGTCCGCGGCAGCTTCCTCGTCGACACGGCCCTGGGCGGCCTGAACTACCAGATCGAGCACCACCTGTTCCCGTCCATGCCCCGCCCCAACCTGCGTCGGGCCCAGCCCATCGTCGCGGACTTCTGCGCCGAAATCGGGGTCCCCTACTGCGAGACGTCGCTGCTCGAGTCCTACGCCCAGGCCCTGGGCCATCTCGACGAGGTCGGCCGCCAGGTCCGCGCACCCGCACCCGTCGGCTAGCCACCCGCACCTCGATCGGCGCGGGCGGCCACGCCACGCCCGCGCAACTCGTGCTCTCCGCCGCCGACAGCGAAGGGAGCGATTCGGCGGCCGTCGATGGCGGGCCAGCGGTTTTCCGGGGCGAGAACCCGGCCCGGCGAGGGCGTGCGCGGCGGGGTGGTGGGTGATAATCGCGGCAAGCCCGGTGCGGGCCCTGCCCTTCTGGAGGTGGCGCGATGACGGTCGTGGCGTTGGTGTTCGTCGGGATCGCCGTGCTGTTGCACGGGTACATCTTCGTGCTGGAGTCGCTGCAATGGACGCGTCCGCGAACGAGGGCGACGTTCGGGATCTCGGCGGAGCAGGCCGAGGCGACCCGGGAGATGGCGTTCAATCAGGGGTTCTACAACCTGTTCCTGGCCGTCGTCGCGGCGGTCGGCATGGGGTTCACCGTGTTCGGCGACACCGGGATCGGCGTGTCGCTGGTGCTGGCGGGTGCCGGGTCGATGGTGGCGGCGGGGGTGGTGCTGCTGGTGTCCTCGCCGGACAAGGCGCGGGCGGCATCGATCCAGCTGGTTCCGCCGCTGATCGGTGGTGTCGCGCTGGTGCTCGCCCAGCTCTGAGTCGCGTGTGATCGGTGAGGCTCACTTGTCCGGGCCGCGCAGAATGCCCAGCTGTTGTTCGAGCCGTTCCAGGGCGGCCCTGGCCGCGTCGAGTTCGGCTTCGATGCGGGCGATCGCGTCCTCGTCCAGCGGTGCCTGAGTGGCCGACGGCGGCGGGGCCTGCGCCGGTGGACGTCGGCCCGGGGGTGGCGGGGCGCCGGGGCTGCCGCCGGGGGCGGTGGCGAGATCGCCGGTGGCCGGGCCGTACACCTGGTCGAGGGCCTCGGCCAGCGTCGGCGCGTACCCGACCCGGACACCGCCGGTACCGGGTTCGCGGTAGCTGACCAGCACGCGGGCCAGCTGCGGGAAGGTCGACCCGTTGGGAGCGGTCGAAATCCGTTCGGTGAACAGCGGTTCCACGTACAGCACGCCGCCGTCGGCGATCGGCAGGGTGAGCAGGTTGCCGTACTGGATGCGGTTGGAGCGTTCCAGCAGCGTACGTTCGGAGGCCACCCTGGTGTCGGAGATCATCGAATTCTGGATCTGCTGTGGTCCCTGGGTGAGGGTGTCGGTGGGCAGTTGGAGAATGCTGAACTCGCCGTAGTTCTCGGGGTCGGAATGCACGGAGATGTAGGCCGACAGGAACTCCCGGCGGAAGCCGACCATCGCGCCGGCCAGCCGGAACGAGGCCTCGGCGGTCCGGGGATCGCCGACCAGCACGTAGAACGGGGCCTGGTGCGGGTTGGTCTCGACGGTCGGGTCGCTGGGTACCGACCAGAACGCGTTGTTGGTGAAGAACTCTCGTGGTTCGTCGACGTGGTAGCGGGCGAGCATGTCGCGCTGGATGACGAAAAGGTCTTCGGGATAGCGGAAGTGGGCGCGCAGCTCGTCGCTGATCGCCGACGGCGGTTCGACGGTGCCGGGGAACACGCGCATCCAGGCGGCCAGGATCGGGTCCTGCTCGTCGACCTGATACAGCGTGACCGTGCCGTCGTAGGCGTCGACGGTGGCCTTGACCGAGTTGCGGATGTAGGAGATCTCGCCGGGTTCGCGCAACCCCTGGTCCTCGACCGCGCCGAGCGGCGCGAGCGAGCTGCGCGCGGCGTAGGGGTAGCCGTCGATCGTGGTGTAGGCGTCCACGATCCAGACGATGCGCCCGCCCACGACGGCGGGATAGGGATTGCCGTCGGTGGTCAGCCACGGCGCGACCAGTTCGACCCGCTCACCGGGAGCACGGTGGAAAATGATCTTGGAATCGGCGCCGATCGCGGTCGAGAACACGATGTTGCGCTCGGTGTAGACGGTGGCGAAGGCGAGCCGGTTCAGCCAGTTCCCGATCGGCACACCGCCTTTGCCCGCGTAGGTGTATTTGGTGCTGTCGGTGTCGTATTCGCGGGGTTCGGTGCCGCCGCCGACGATGGCGTAGTCGGGCTCGCCCCTGGCGATCACCTCGCCGTAGTAGACGCGGGGCTGGTCGACCGGGATCACCTGGTGCCCGGTGTGTTGGGTGGCGATATCACTGACCGCGTAGATCGGGTATCCGCTGTTGCCCGCGGCGCTGTCGCTCGCCGCGTCGACGACGGCTGCGTTGACCCGGTTCGCGGGGGCGGCGACGAACCCGTCGCCGTGGGTGTAGACGGTGTGCCGGTTGACCCAGTGCCCCTGGTTGCCGCTGAGCGCGGCGGGGGTCAGTTCCCTGGCGGTGACGACGTAGTCGCGCAGCTGCCCGTCGACCCGGTAGCGATCCAGGTCCAGGTTGTCGGGGAAGCTGTAGAAGTTCTTGAGCTGTTGCTGCTGGGTGAAGGTGCGCGAGAGCACGTGCGGGTCGAGCAGGCGCAGGTTGGCGATCGTGGTCGCGTCCGCGGGGACTTCCGGTGGCGGCGCGGTGCCGACACCGGGATAGGGCTGGTAGTGGACCCGATCCGCGCCGATCCCATAGGCCTGCCTGGTCGCGGCGATATTGCGCTCGATGTAGGGGCTCTCCAGGTCGGCGGCGTTCGGGCGCACCGAGAACTGCTCGACGACCAGCGGCCACACCCCGCCCGCCACGATCGACGACAGCAACAGCAGAGCCGCGGCCATGGCGGGCACCCGCAGATCACGCACCACGACCGCCGAGAACACCGCGGCGGCGCAGATCAGCGCGATGGCGAACATGATGAAGCGGGCGGGCAGCACGGCGTTGATGTCGGTGTAGCCCGCGCCGGCGAAGGTGGGCTCGCGCCGCCCGCTCGACAGCAGCGCGTAGCGGTCCAGCCAGTACGCGCCCGCCTTCAGCACGAAGAACACGCCGACCAGCACCGCGAGGTGACAGCGCGCCGCCGCGGTGATGCCGATCGACTTCCCGGACAGCCGCACTCCGCCGAACAGATAGTGGGTCGCCAGGCAGGCCAGGAAGGCGACGAACACGACGACGAACAGCCAGCTGAGCACGAGCCGGTAGAACGGCAGGTCGAAGACGTAGAAGCCCACGTCGAGATCGAACTGGGGGTCATGTGCGCCGAAGGAGCCGCCCCGCAGGAACAGCTGTACCGTCTGCCAGCGCGACTGCCCGGCCAGGCCACAGAGCAGACCGAAGGCCGCGGCGATGCCGAGCCCGAACCGCAACGGCCACCGGCTCACCGCCGTGCGATAGGGGGTGATCGGGTCGTCGTCGCGCCCGCCGGGGAAGAAGGCCGGGCGCGATCGGTAGGCCAGCCACATGGCCGTGAACAGGGCGGCGCCGAGGATCGTCGCGATCACCGCGAACAGCGTCAGCCGGGTGAGCAGCACCGTCGACCAGACGCCGCGGTAGCCGACCTCGCCGAACCACAACCAGTTGACGTACAGGCCGATCAGCCGGGGTACGACGAGCAGGGACAGGAAGAGCACCACGACTGCCGTCAGTAGCAGTCGCCACGTCCGGGGTATCCGCTCCGACCCGTCACCAGCGCTCATCCGCCACTCCCGTGGACCGCGGCGCCGGGCACGCCGGCGCCGCGTGCATCCCCCGAGTCTACTCGCGCTGGTTCGGGCTCAGACGAAGTCGAACGCGGGCGGAACGGCGATCACGACGGCGGCGGCCCAGATCCCGTACACGGGCAGATAGTGGGTCTGCCACCGTTCCAGCTCGGCGAATCCCTGACGGCCGCGCAGGAATCCGATGCCCAGCCGGACCGACCACACCAGGTTCACCAGCAGCACGACGTTCAGGCCGAGGGCGACGATCTTGTTCGGCGACCATCCGAACTCCGCGATGCGGGTGAGCATGGCGGTCAGCATCACCACATCGACCGCGAGGGCACTGAGCACCAGGACCAGCTGGACCCGGTCGAAGAAGCCGGGCGGGGCCAGCGGGTCGCGCGCGGAGATCGAATACAGCAGCAGGCCCAGGACCAGCACCAGGATCAGGTCCATCTGGATGAGCAGGGTGCGGTCGACGTCGATCACGCTGGGAGTCGTGGCGAACGCGGCGAGCAGGGCCAGCAGCATGAGGATGGTCAGCGGCGTGAACACCCGGGTGAGCACGGGCGCGATGTTCTCCACGACGTTCTGCTTGGCCTCGACGAGCCAGGCGGCGACGATCACCGCGCCCGCGACGCCGAACGGCAGCACCCAGTCCTCGATGAACGGCTCGATGTTCAGATCGAGCGTGCCGAACGCGCCGACCGTCAACCCGATCAGGACGCCGCCGCCCAGCGCCAGCAGGGTGAGATAGACGAACCACTCGCCGGTGAACCGGATGAAGTCCATCCGGCGCCGGTCCGATCGCCAGTCGCCGCCGACATAGGCCAGGCCGATCACGAACCACAGCGCGATCGGCGCGTGGATCGCGGCGATCACCTCGGTCGCGCCGTCGGGCTCGAAGGGAAAGAGATTCAGCACCAGTGCCACGAGCACGAACGGCACGATCAGCGTGGCGGCGACCTTCGCGGTCACCTGTCGTTTCCAGGCGAAATAGGCGGCGAGGAACGGAAGGACGAGCAGGGCCGCGTTCACGCCCACGGCCGAACCGCGCAGCCAGGCGAAGCCGGCCTTCAGCGACAGGGCGGCGCCGATCGCCAGCGACAGGACGACCACCAGTTCCCGATTGCTCTGCCGCCCGGTCTCGTCGGACTCGGCGGGCAGCAGAACCAGCTGCTTCCAGAGCCTTTCGGAGTGCTCGATCGCGAACTCGCGCGACAGCGCGTCCAGGCTACCCATCCGCTTCACCGCGACCAGGAACGCCTCGTCGGCCGACAGTCCCGCGTTTTGGAGGGATGAGACCTGTTCGCGCAGATGGTCTTCCATCTCGTCGACGTCGGCGACCGAGATCGCGCGGTGGCGCTGGACGTATCCGCGCCACTGCTCGATGTTGGTCTGCAACTGCGTCTCGGCGTCCATCACGCCCATCCTTTCGTCACGATGGGCGGTGTCGTGGCGTCGCGCCAGACCTGGTCGAGCGCCTCGGCGACGACGGCCCACTGCGCGCGTCGCTCGGCGAGGGCCGCCCGGCCGGAGTCGGTGATCAGGTAGTGCTTGCGCCGTCGTCCGCTGTCGGCGGTGCGCCAGGTCGAGGTCACGTGGCCCTGCCGTTCGAGGCGGTGCAGCAGGGGGTAGAGCATGCCGTCGGTCCATTGCATCCGGCCCCGCGACAGGGCGTTGACCTGCTCCAGGATCGCGTAACCGTACGACTCGCCCTCGGCGAGAATGCCGAGCACCAGCGGGGTCGCCGAGGCCGCCACCAGGTCTTTGTCTATCCGCATCGCACTCCTATACCTAGAACCGCTAGGTCATAACCTAGCAGACCTAGGTATGGGGTGTGTCGGACCTCGAAGGATGCTTTCGGTCGGTAACAATGTGGCGTCCCGGTGGGATACGCGGGGTGACACGACACGAGTGGAAGGATCTGTATGACTATGCGAGTGAGGTCCACGATCGCCGGTCTCGCGGCGGGCGCCGCGGTGGTGGCGGGGACGATGGTCGCGGGAGCGGGGGCGGCGAACGCGCTGCCGAGCAGCCTGGTCGGCATCAACTGCCTGGGGCTGAGCCCCAATATCGTCGATGTGCCCTACAGCAACCAGGTGATCGTCTCCTACCTGTACGACCAGTCGGGATTGCCGTCGTTCACCGTGCATTCCGGGGCCAGCATCTGGGGCTACCAGACCCACCCCACGCTCACCTGGACCAATCTGGCCACCGGGGCATCGGGCTCGCTCACCGGGCACACGAACATCTCCTCGTTCTTCGGCACCGGCGGCACGGTGTACTTCACCGACGTGCCGACCGGGACCGGGCCGGTGCGGATCGACCTGTCGGTCGTCAACACCGGCCCCGTGCCGGTGCCGGTCGTGACCTGCTCGGGGACCACCGACATCGTCTGATCGCCCACGATCCGGCCGAGGGTGCGCCCTCGGCCGGATCTGTGTGTGCGGCAGGCTCTTCGGGTGTCCGTGTCGCGGATCGCTCTACCCCGCAGGGGATTTCCTCAGCAAGGGTGATGATTTCGCACCCTAGGGCGATGATCGCCGATTTTCGCCTAACAGGGCTGTTCAGGGTCCCGATGGAGTCAGCAGAACGCGCTACCGGCGCGGCGGACAGGAGTCGAGGGATCATGAAGAACGCAGTTCGGATGAGTGCGCTGATCGCCGTCGCCGCGGCGGCGGTGGCGGGGTGCAACGCGGAAAACGGTTCGGCCACCTCGCCGTCGACGAGCCGGGCGACGACCACGGTCGCGGCAAGCGCGCCGCGGACTCCGGGAGAGCAGCCGCAGGCGACCGAGGCTCCCGGCGGCACCGGGGCGCCCGCGGGCACCGAGGTCCCCGCCGTCACCGAGGCACCCGCCGTGACCGTGGCGCCCGGCACGACGCAGGCGACCACGAAACCGCAGCCGGCCAACGACATCAGCGGTCCGGGACGCTGTATCGACCCCGACTCGGCCGGTGTGCGCAACGCGCTGGCTCGCCTCGACGGCAGCTGGGTCGCCCAACAGGCCTCGGCGGACCTACCGGGCCAGTGCGCCCAGCTGCTGTGGGTGCGCGCGGTCGGCGGCAACTCCGCCGGCGCGCCGATCCATGTGCTGTTCTTCCACGACGGGAAGTGGTTGGGCACAGCCACGTCCGAGGCCTACGCCTTCACCTCGGTGGTGGGCTACACCGACACCACCGTGACCGTCGAGTACAAGTGGCTGGCCGGCGACGAGCCCTTCGCCGCCCCGCAGGGCGGCCCGGTGGCGATCCATTACACCTGGAACGGCTCGAATGTCGTGATGAGCGGGCCGCTTCCGGCGGAAGTGACCCAGCCGCACCGTTAGACCGGCTCCGGGTGCAGCACCAGCACGGTGATCTCGCTGGGCGCGAACACCCGCAGTTGCGGACCCCAGAAGCCGGTGCCGCGGCTGGTGTAGAGCTGAGTGTTGTTCGCGTGCCTGCTCAGGCCGGCGACCACCGGCTGGTCCAGGCGCACCAGGTAGTGGAAGGGCCAGATCTGCCCGCCGTGGGTGTGTCCGGAGATCTGCAGCGCCACCCCGGCCGCGACGCTGTCGGTGATCTGCTTGGGCTGATGGGCCAGCAGCAGCACCGGCAGCGCGGGGTCGGCGCCGGCGAGCGCGGCGGGCAGGTCGGGGCCGTGGCCGGGCAGGCCCGCGCCGGTGGGATCGTCGATCCCGGCGACGACCAGGCGGTCGCCGTCCCGGTCGACGGTCCGGTGCGCGTTGTGCAGCGGCTGCCAGCCGATCGAGGCCATGTGGTCGATCCAGCCCTGCGCGTCACCGAAGTACTCGTGGTTGCCGGTGATGTAGAACCGGCCCAGCGGGGCTTCGACACGGGCCAGCGGGTCGACCTGGGCGCGCCGCTTCACCACCGAGCCGTCCGCGAGATCACCGGCGTGGCAGGCGATATCGGGGCGCTGGGCATTGACCACGTCGACCACGCGCTCCGACCAGCGCTGCCGATCGAGCGCGGCGAAGTGGGTGTCGGTGACGACCACGACGCGCAGTCCGTCCAGGCCCGCGGCCAGGCCGCGGAGGGCGACGTCGACGGTGCGGACCCGCGGCACCCGGCGCGCCTCGTAGACACCCCAGGCGATCAGCGCGACCGAGACGATCAGTACCCCGAGCGCCACGATCCGCGCGGCGAGCAGGCCCTGTACCCCGGCGACGGCCAGCCCACCGCGCACGAATACGCCGAGCACCGACCACGAGAACACCACCCACAGCACCCCGAGCAGGGTGTCGCCGACGATCACCGCCGGATCGGACTGGGCCGGACCGTGGCCGAGGAACATCGTGGCGGGCAGGCACAGATACCCGAGGACGCACACCGCGGTCCCGACCCAGAACAGCGTGCCGGTGCCGCCGGACGGCGCCGCGACCAGCGTCCACCAGGGCAGCGCGAACAGCACCGCCGGAATCAACAGCATCAACATCAGGCGTACAGCGAGTCTCACGGGGTCCCGTCCTGCGCAGGGCCGCCGGGTGAGGTCGCGGCCACGAATAGATCATCCAGCCTAGCGCCGCCGGATCTGCCGCCCTGTTGCCCGGCGGCGCGTGGGCCGGTTCACTGGTGCCATGCGGATCGCTACGCTCACCGCGGCGGCTGTCGCCGCGGTGCTGCTCGTCGCGGGCATCGTCGTACTCCGGGAGGATCCGGGGAGCGCGACGCCGGTCGGCGCCGTGACCTCGTCGCACGAGCTCGCGCACGACGGCCACACCAGGAGCTACCGCGTCTACCGGCCCGCAGTGCTGCCGGCGCGTGCGCCGCTGGTGGTCGTGCTGCACGGCGGCCTCGGCTCCGGTGCGCAGGCGCAGCGCGCCTACGGCTGGGACGCCGCCGCCGACGACGCCGGTTTCGTCGTCGCCTATCCCGACGGAATCGGCCGGGCCTGGAACGCCGGCGGTGACTGCTGCGGTACTCCCGGCCGGACCGGCGTGGACGACGTCGGCTTCCTGACCGGAATGCTCGCGGAGATCGCCCGCGCCCTGCCGATCGACCACGAGCGGATCTACTTCACCGGCATGAGCAACGGCGCCATGATGGCCTACGCGATGGCGTGCCGCACCGCGCTCGCCGCCGCCGTCGGTGCGGTCGCGGGTACCCAGCTCGGCGACTGCGAGCATCCGGCGCCCGCTTCGGTGATCCATGTGCACGGCACCGACGACGAGAACATTCGCTACGACGGTGCGCCCGGCAGCGGCGCAGCGCGAATCGACGGGCCGGCGGTGCCGGAGCTGAACGCGTTCTGGCGGATGGTCGACGCCTGCGCGGCACCGGTCGCCACGGCCGGCGATCGGGTGACGACCCTGCGCGCCACCTGCCGGGACGGCCGTGCGGTCGACCTCGTCACGGTGGCCGGTGCGGGACACGAATGGCCCGGCGCCGACCAGCGCGGCCCCCTCGACGCGACCAGGCTGATCTGGGACTTCTTCGCCGCCCACCACCGATGAACCGGCGCAGTCCGATCCAGCCGGCGGCGGCGCCGGAAGGCAGCCGTTAGCCTGACCGGGTGATGGAGTTCGGGCCAGGGGCGAGCCTTGCGGGATACCGCATCGAACGCAGGCTCGGCGGCGGGGGCATGGGCGCGGTGTATCTGGCGCGACATCCCCGGCTGCCGCGCCGGGACGCGCTGAAGGTGCTCGACGCGCGGCTCGCGGTGGAACCGACCTTCCGCGCCCGCTTCGAGCGGGAGGCGGATCTGGCCGCGCGGCTGCGGCATCCGAACGTGGTGCAGATCTTCGACCGCGGCGTCGACGGTGACCGGTTGTGGATCGCCATGCAGTTCGTGGACGGCCTCGACGCGGCTCAGTTGCTGCGCCACGGCCTGGCGATCCTCACCCCCGAGCGGGCGGTGCGGATCGTCGCCGAGGCGGCCAAGGGTCTGGACTACGCGCACCGGCAGGGGCTGCTGCATCGCGACATCAAGCCGGCGAACCTGCTGATCGCGCGCACCGACGACGGCGCCGACGAGGTGCTGGTCACCGATTTCGGGATCGCCCGCAGCATGGGCGAGACGACCAGCCTCACCTCGGCAGGCTCGGTGCTCGGCACCCTGGCCTACGCGGCGCCCGAGCAGCTCGAAGGCGAACCGCTCGACGTCGGCACCGATGTGTACGCGCTCGGCGGCACCCTCTACGAGCTGCTCACCGGCTTCGTGCCGTTCCAGCGCGACAGCCCGGCCGCGATGATCAGCGCGCACCTGATCGAAGCGCCGCCACGTCCGTCGGCGGGCAACCCGGCGCTGCCGCCCGCCATGGACGCGGTGATCGCGCGGGCCATGGCGAAGAATCCGCGCGACCGGTTCGCCTCGTGCGGCGAGCTCGCCGACGCGGCGGTCGCGGCGCTGGCGGGCACCATGCCGGACACCGCGCTGTCGGCCCAGACGCTGGTGTCCCGGTCGGCCGAGCTGCCGGGACCCGCGGACAGGCCCCGGTCACGGACACGGTCGACCCTGGTCGGCGTCGGCGCGGCCGCCGCCGTCGCCGGACTTACCGCGATCGCCGTGCTCACCGCCAAAGATTTTGTCTCGCCCGGTAATTCGAACGCGCCGGGACCGGCACAGGCGGCGCAGATCGGCGCGGTTCCCGACAGCCCGACCGCGGCGACGGTGCTGCGGCCCTGGCTCGACGACGTCCGCGCCGGTGACATCGCCGCGTTGATCCGCAAGTGCTGGACCCAGTCGCCGGTCGAGATCCCCCGCATGTACGGCGACGTGGAACAGATCACCGACGCGGTGCGCCGCCCCGGCGTCCTCGGCCAGTTCGGTCCGTACTGGCAGAACGACGTGCTGAAGGTGAGTCTGCGCCCCAGCGAGTTGCGGTCCGGCTACGGCTGCCCGATCGTCAGCGACCGGTCGGCGACGCGGCTCACCGACGAACAGGCCCGCTACACCGCCGAGCGGTATCTGAGCCGGGTGGTCGGGTATCCGGTGAATCCGGCCGACGTGGAACCCGACTATCCGCTGCTGTGCACCGGCGCCCAGCTGGGCACCGCGCTGTCGGGGGCGAAGCGCTTCGACGACAAGGCGCTCACGGTGCGTGGCTCGACCGGTTCGGTCGTCACCGTCAGCGCGCCGGTGACCAGCGCCGATGGCGCCTCGAAGCAGGTGTATCTCACCCTCGACCACGGCACCGACGGATTCTGTGTCTCCCGCGTCGACGCGACCGGGTGAGCACGCGCGCCGAAGAGAACTGCGTCACATCGGTTTTCGATATGCCCCTCGGATCGGGGGCGCGCTATGCTGCCCGGCAGGATCCGTCCGCAGGCTGTCTCGCCGCGGCCGGATGGAGTGGGGAGCGGCACGGCCGCACAACGGAAAGGTCCGAACACGATCATGCGTGGCGTAACTGTGGGAGGGGCGCAGGAGCGCCGACACCGCACGAGCAGACTCCTGGCGAGTGCCGCGGTGGCCGCGTTGCTGCCGTTCGGCGCGTCGGTGGCCACGGTCGCTCCGGCGGCGGCCGACGCCGACCCGGCGGCGATCGACTTCCCGGTCGACTCCTCGATGGGCACCATCAACACCCGCATCCTGCGGGCGGCCGACGGCAACACCGACCGGGTGGTCTACCTGCTCGACGGTGAACGCGCCGAGGACGACCTGAACGGCTGGGAGAAGCACACCTCCATCCCCGCCCAGATCGCCAAGTTCAACATCAACGTGGTGATGCCGGTCGGCGGTCAGTCCAGCTTCTACGCCGACTGGGACCAGCCGAGCAGCTTCAACGGCGTCAACCCCGACGGGTCCCTGCTGCCCAGCGCCGACTCCGGCTCGGCCATCGGCGGCTGGGAGGACACCCAGGGCAAGACCAACACCTATCAGTGGGAAACCTTCATCACCAAGACCCTGCCGGACGCGCTGAAGTCCCGGCTGGGCTTCAGCAACAGCCGCAACGGCGTGGTCGGGCTGTCCAGCGGTGGCAGCGCGGCACTGTTGATGGCGGCCTACCACCCCGAGCAGTTCACCTACGCCGGCTCGCTGTCGGGCTACCTGCACATGTCCATGCCGGGCATGCGTGAGGCGCTGGCCGGCGCGATGATCGCCAGTGGTGGCTACAACATCGAGGCGATGGCGCCCGCGGGCAGCGAGAAGTGGAAGCGGATGGACCCCTACGGGTTCGCCGAGAAACTGATCGCCAACAACACCCGCCTCTACATCTCCGCGGGCAGCGCCAAGCCGGCCGATCAGGACCTGTCCTCGATCGACGCGATCACCCAGGGCATGCCGCTCGAGGCGATCGCGCTGGCCAACACCCGCTCGTTCGAGAAGCGGCTCACCGCACTGGGATACACCAACGTCAGCTACGACTTCCCCGACATCGGCATCCACAACTGGGGCACCTGGGAGCAGGTCGCCATCCGGTTGATGCCGGACATGGCGCGCAATATCGGCAAGCCGCTGCCCGCCGGTGCGCCGCCCGCCGATGGGGAGCCGCCGGCCGGTGCGCCGGGGCAGCCGCCCGCCGGTGGCCAGCCGCCCGCGGGTGAGCCGCCGAAGTAGTCTTTCCTGCGCGAAACCGCCGTTGTCTCCATGGAGGCAACGGCGGTTTCTTTTGCGCCGGGTCAGCTTGTCCTGATGGGGCTTTCGTTCGTCCAGCCCCACCGGTCGTCGGCGCGGACCGTGATCTCCGCCGTCGGTGCGGCGATCAGGCGGGTGAGGCGCTGGAGTTCGCCCCAGTCCCTGGTCCAGTCCTCGGCGAGGTAGGCCGGAAGGGTGCGCGACTGCATGAGCAGCCCCGTCCAGCCCAGCGGGCCGCCGCCGGTGTCGCCCTGCCAGGTCTCGGAGACCTGCGCGTTGAGCTTGTCCGGCAGGATCCGCCAGATCGGCATCTCCGCGACACCGCTGCGGTGATCGAACGGCCGCTGGCACGGGAAGGCCAGTCCCACCTGGAAATCCCCGAGCACCGGAGCCGTGGTGCCGACCACGGTGTTCAGCGACGAGAGTTTCGGCAGGCGCGGGGGCGTGACCGCCAGCCACTGCATCGGATCGGGTTCGCCCGCCGCGGCGACGAGCCGGACCGCCGTGGTGCCGGCGGGAATCTCGTCCAGGTCGATCGGCAGGTTCCGCCAGCCGGGCGCGCCGCCGACCGTGGGCGGGGTGAGTTCGCCGGTGGGCGTGACGTTTCCGTCGTCCGCGCGGCGTGCGAACTCGACCCGCAAGCGCTGTCCCGGCAGGGGGCTGCCGTCGGGGGCCACGGATTCGATGCGGCCCGCCACGGTGAGGATCACCACCCGGTACGCCGAATCCTGTTGGGCGGCAGCGAGGTCCAAGCGATACCACTGGGTGGTCAGCTGAGTGCGTTGGGGCGCGCCGGTGGAGTAGCTGCCCAGGACCGGGGTGCGTTCGGGGACGAGGCCGAACGGGAGGGCGACGGTGCTGCCGTTCACGCCGGGGGTGGCGCCGGGACCGCCCGCGGGCCCACCGGGGCCGCCGGGTGCCGCGCCGCCTGGGTCTGCG